>NZ_FUXM01000006.1 GCF_900167165.1 Carboxydocella sporoproducens DSM 16521
ACAGCATACCATTCGGGGCATGGCCAAAATGAAGCTGCGGTGCGGACTGGCCCTATGTGTTATGCTAGCAATGGCGATAGGGCGAATTCGGGAAAATCAGGCAGAGAAGATGCGGAGCCTGGTAGCTTAAAAAGGAGAAGAAAAGCATCTCTAATATGGGCAAAAAGTTACAGGCCGGATGATTAAGAAGTCATTTTAGGGCTAGTGGGATTAGTGCGCCCTTTTTTAGGATTTAAAAAAAGAGAGATACCATTATCCTTGCTAAAGAACTGAATGATAATGTTTAAAAAAAATTATTTATAATATTTTTAGCAATTTTCATTCTGAAAAAGGGTACATCGCAAAAAGCATGTAAATAGTGTAAAGATATTTAGGATTAGGTACAGTCGATGTTACATCTAAAACACTGGCTACCTTATCAATCGGGCTTTGTTTTTTTAAATAAAACCAGCCAAAGCCTACCACCGCTAGCAAAGACACAGCTAAAATGATATTAATTAAAGTGCTTAATTTAACTTTTTTCATGGTTACCCCTGAAACAGGGCCCACCTCCTGTTACTGCTGTTTAGCTAATTCCTGTTTCAATTGTAAGGCCTCCTGATAATCAGGGACGAATTTCAGTGCTTTTTCCACATCAGCCCTGGCCTTGGCAATTTCACCCATATCCTTGTATACGCGGGCCCGGGAAACCAGAACATCCGCCGCTCCGCTTTCCAGGCGCAAAGCAATCTCAAATGCCTTTAATGACTTCTCATATTCTTTTTTATCTGCGTACAGTAAAGCCAGATTATACTGGGCCAGAAAGTGCCACTTGTTTTTCTTAACTACCTTTTCTAGATAGCTAATAGCTTCGTCTTTTTTCCCTATTTCCTTATAAGCCAGCCCCAGATTAAAGAGTACAGCCAGATCATCTGGCTTTGCCAGCTTTTGGGCCTCTTGATATTCCCGCAAAGCCTTATCCTTTTCTCCTCGTCTCAAATACTGATACCCTAAAGCCAGATGGCCTCTGGGATCCTTGGGATCCTTTTTCACCACTTCCATAGCAGCCTTGAGCTGGATATCATCAACAGTAACCTGCTCGTACTGGTTCCAGAAGAATTTATAACCCACAAATAAGCCTGCACTAACGATAAGGACCAGGGATAACGCAAGGATCAAGAGCGCTTTCCCCAGAGATAGTTCTTTTTCCATGTCCATCGCTCCTATTTCTTTTTCGGTAAAATACGGTGAATAATGATATCCTGATTGCGTTTCTCACCATGACACTTCAAACATAACTGTGTTCGCGGCTCAAGAGTGAAATATTGATTGGGGGTACCATGGGGTCCATGACAACTGGTACAACGCATGCTGATACCGCGTATAGGATCCGTATATTTGGGCCCGACCGGATGGTTAATAGCGGCACGGGCTATTTTACCATGACAGGTTTTACACATATCCAACTGGTCTGCAAAAAGCAAGGGCCTGTATTGCGAACCATGCGGCTGATGGCAATTGATACAAAGCCCCTTACCAGCACGACCAACAGCTTTCTTGGCATGGGCCAGACTTTCAAAACCTTCGCGCAGCCAGCCATGGCAGTTATAACACAGCTCATTTCCCGGAGCTATGGTCATCCTTTTACCAGGCCCGGAGTGAGGATTGTGGCAGCTAAAACACTCAATCCTACCCGTATCAACCGGGTGATGAGAGGGCATACTAAAGTAGGATCGATACTTGCCATGACAGAGATAACACAACTGACTTCCTGGTTCTAAAACCAAACTCTTATTGTAAGACCCATGCGGTGTATGACAACCGGTACATTGTCCTTTGGCAAAGGGAGGATGCTGATAACCAACCTTTGTTTGTTCTGCCTTATCTACATGACAGCTGAAACACAGCTTTTCTTTCGGATATCTCAACATCTTCTCGCCACTGGTAGCATGAGGACCATGACAGCCTATGCAGTTTCCCTCAGCATAAGGCTTATGTTTAACTGGCATACTTCTTTCAGCCAGGCGGTCATAATGGCAGGAAAAACAGAGTTTATCTCCTGGTAACTTGGTTAGACCTTTGCCTGTCGAGGCATGAGGGGTATGGCAGTCGGTACAATACCCTTTCGCAAAAGGCGGGTGTTTACTGGGCAAACCCGCATACCTCATCGCAACAGTATGGCAGGATTGACATAATTGTTGCTCTGGTATTCTCAGTTGCCTGGGGTAGTCAGATGCATGAGGATCATGGCAATCTATACAGCGCCCTTTAGCAAAGGGAGGGTGCTTAACCGGCATTGCCATTTCGTTTTTCCGATCGAAATGACAGGTAGCGCACAGCTTATCAATCTCAACTACAAATTCTTTTTTACCACTACCTACGGTATGAGGGACATGACAGTCTGTGCACTGCCAGCGCACAAAAGGGGCATGTTGATATTTCTTGCGAAAATCAGCACTTTTATCGGAATGGCAGGTGCCACATACTTTGCGGTCACCTTCACCACTTTTTCCTGGTTCTTTTGCTCCATCAGTATTTAGCAAACCATCTATCTGAACCAATCCAGCCAGCTTTTCTATTCCATTCTGGAGAAGCTGTCGGCCGGTATCGGTAATTAACATGGTAAAAACTAGAGCCACCGCTGTAATAATCGACACTATGTAACTCAGCCAGCGCCCCATGGAAATCGGCCCCTTTCCCCAACCAACCATCGGATTGTGATATTTATTACATTTTTCCTCATTTGTGGGCTGATCTCTGTTGCCAGCGGTGCCCTTCGCTTGTGTTTAATTTATCATTTCGACAAATATTGCAAAAATCCTTCCTTAGTCAGCCCTGCTTAAAAAATTTTATTAGATAAAGGGACAGCGTATTGCTGTCCCTTTTTAGGTTTTGCCACCATTGGTGTGACACCGGAAGCAGTTGGATGTATCGTGACACTCAAAACAGCGACCGGTACCAGTACCTTTTTCCTTCACATATTTAGGATGAATTTGACGCCAGTTAGACGGGTGTGAACTGGGCCCTTGCGGTTTACCGCTTTGTACCCCCCCGTTTTGATTGCTCCCACCTGTGAAAGTAGTTTGCCCTGGTAAAACCGTTGGTCCATGACATTTAGCACAATAAGTAGTGGTCGCTGTAGAATTGACTGCTGGTTTATTTTGATCATGACAGATGAAACAACCATCTTTATCCTTGCGAGCCGAATGTTTGTGGACTATCTTCCAGTCAGCAGTATGGCTTTGCGGCCATTTCCTGTGACAGGTATAACAGAAAACATTGCCCCGGACATAATCCCTGGTTGAGACTTTTGTTCCCTCCTGAGTTTGCAATGAGAATGAATGGCACTTATTACAGTAATCAATGTCCTTCATAGCCAGTCGGCCATGCTGATACCACCAGTCCTCCTGTTCATGGTTGGTAGGTATAGCAATAGTCTTATGACAGGCCTCACAACGAGTGGTAACATTCCGTTTGGTATGACATTCCAGACAGGTATTCATTTTGGGTTTGGCCAGCTTACCATCAGTCTGTTCTCTTGCTACTGTCTCATTCCAGGCCAGAAACTGAATCCTGGTAGTCACTTTCCGTTTGGCAATTTCCCCATGAGCTACACCGCTGTGGCAATCAACACAGTAAACCCCTTTGGCATCATGGCGATCATGGGGGATTATCAAGTCCCCGGAAACAGTGAACTGACGATTACCAGGCGAATGGCATTTCTTACAGGTATTATTGGGAATGGGATTTTCCATTTTAATCGGCCGTGGATAGGTACCGGTAAAGTGGAGGTAGACCTCTTTAACTGCACTGATTTTATGGATGAGCAGACTGGCCAACCCCGGCTCAATATGGCATTCGGTGCAACGAAATTGACGATGAGATGTTACTTGCCAGGTATAATACTCAGGTCTCATCTCATGACAGGATTGACAAAAATCCGGCTCCATCGTAATCTGGATAGCCCCTACTGTCGCAACCCCGATAAAAATCAGTAGTCCGCAGACCAGTATGAAAGCCTTTAACCGGTTTTCTGTCGTACTGAGGTCCAGCTTTAACCTCCACTTACCCATTATCCCCTATCCTCCTAATATTAGTGGCAACGGTCACAGGTAATGCGAGCCGGTGCCTGTGGTCCTTCTTTGCTGGTTTGACTGTGGCAGGCAAAACAGTTGTTAATGCCTTTAGCTGCCACTTGAGTTTTGTGCATTTTCCTCCACGTAGCCTCTTTATGGCTGGCAGGGGCCTGGCTGTGACAATTCACACAGTATTCATTGCCCCAGGCATAGGCAACGGCCTTATTGGTGTGTACCACCTGTTTTACAGTCATCCCATAGTTATGGCAGGACTTACAAACATTAATATCTTTTTCAGCATCTTTACCATGCTGCGGCAACCATGCTGCTACCGGTGTATGATTATCCGGAGTCTTGATGGTAGCATGACAGGTTTCACACTTGATGGATTGCTTGTTCTTCACATGGCATGCAATACAGTCGTCCATGTCTGCTTTAGTGAATTCGCGAATAGTCTGCTGTTTTCCGTCGTCTAATGTCCATGCCGCCAGATCGCCTTTTTTCACAGCCGTTGGTGACCCTTCAGTAATCATACCCCTTTCGGAAATCTTGCCGTGAGCCACCCCTGCGTGACAATCCACACAGTAGACCTCTGTAATTTTGCTCTCAATATGTCTGGTATGAGGGATCTTTATATCCCCGGAAACAGTGAATTTACGAGTAGTGATAGAGTGACATTTCTCACAAACGAAATTCTCAATTTTGTGTGACATTTTAATCGGAGTAGGATAAGTATTGGTAGCGTATAAATATAATTCCTTCATCGCCCCGATCTTGTGCTTGATCAGGTTAAAAACACCGGGCTCTATGTGACACTCCGTACAGCGGATATTGCTGTGGGAGGTCGCCTGCCAGGTTCGATACTCAGGCTTCATGATGTGACAGGTCTGGCAAAACTCAGGGTACATAGTCAGCTGAATTGCCGTAACTGTGGCCACACCAATGAAGATAAGCAGACCGCTGACCAGAATGAACAGTTTCAGCTTATCTTCTGTCTTGCTGAGATCGAACTGCAGCCATTTTGGCCTCAGACCCATGAAAACTCCCTCCTTGTTATGACATTCACATTCTTGCAGCAATGGACGTCGAATATATTCGCCGTCCTTCTCTACAATTCCTCTTTTTTGTCAGGAAAATTTTTAGTAATTCCGCCGATTTATGAAATGAGCCAGCTTCTCCAGCAAATCACGGGTTGGATTGACCGGGAGTATGGCCAATTCGCGCAAACCTTTCTCCACAAAGCGTCGACTGATTTCCCTGGTTTTCTCAATAGCACCAGCTGCTGAGATCAGCTGGATTGCTTCCTTGATTTCCTTTTCCCCTTTTTCGCGCGCAGCCAGGATTTCAGCCAGCCGGGAATTTTCTCCGTAATATCTAAGGGCAAAAATCATCGGCAAAGTCATAATCCCCTGACGAATATCTCCACCTATGGGTTTTCCCAGTTTTTTCTGGTCAGCAGTTAGATCAAGAATATCATCGGTAATTTGAAAGGCCATACCAATATAGTGGCCAAAACGACCCAGGGCCCGCACAACCGCTCGTTCCGCCCCTGCTGCCAGGGCCCCACAGCGGCAAGATGCTGCAATCAACAGGGCAGTCTTCCTTTCAATCCGGTAGAAATAGTCCTTTATAGTTTGCCTGATATCAAAAGCAGTAAGGATTTGCTGGATTTCGCCTTCGCACATCTTAACACTGGTGGTAGCCAAAATGCCACTTATTTCCCTGTTACCGATACTATGAATCAACTGCAAGGAACGGGCAAAAATATGGTCGCCGGCATGCATGGACATCCTGTTGCCCCATTTGGCCCGCACAGTAGGTAGACCGCGTCTTGTGCTCGAGGCATCAATCACATCATCATGGACCAGAGAGGCCATATGTATAAGCTCTAAAGCCACTGCCAGCGGTATCATTTTCTTGAGATCATAATTGCTAAACTTGCCCGAAATCAGGGCAAAAGCAGGACGCAAACGTTTCCCTCCCGCTGCCAGCAAGTGGGAAGAAGCCTCCTCCAGGACAGGAATTGGCCCTTTTACTGCTTCCTGCAGCTCCTTCTCTACCAGTTGCAAATCACTACTGATTTCACCAAAAATATTCCAGGTATTCATTAAATAGTTGCATCCTTTCTTCTCGTCAACTGCTTGGACACATAGATATATATATTCAATCTCCATCAAAAAATTCCTGCTTAGAAAAAAGACTGTCAGCCTTAGCCGACAGTCTTATTGCTGTCTCCTTCCGATTTGGGCTCATCTTTTACCGCTTCGGTTATTTCCTTTTGCACTTCCCGGGAGGCCCGCTTAAACTCATTGATACTTTTCCCCAGAGCCCTACCTACATCCGGTAATTTACCCGGGCCAAAAATAATCAGTGCCAGCACCAGAATGACAATTAACTCCGGCATACCCAGACCGCCAATAAAACCAAACATGAGACTTATTCCTCCTTCTGGTTGACAAAGTTGAGGGCTATTGATTCAGCATCCAGCAACCAGGGATGAACATCCTGCTTGCCAGTGCGCAAATCCAGAACCTTTAAAGAATATCCGCACTTCCTACAGCTATCCAGTTGCCAGCCCGGCAGTTCCTCGGCCTTGCGGTAATACAAGGTCTCATGGTCGCGATTACCACAGGCCGGACAGGCAAGAGCAGGATAATCCCAGCGGGTAGTACAGCTGCCACAAACCAGCTGTCTGGCCCCACCTGGTCCGCTCAGTACTGCCAGCAAAGGGATACTGCCACAGAGAGGACAGTGGGCGATATTATTTTTAGTTTCCAATTCCTTTTTTAGCATTTCTTTTTGTTGTTTAAGGATTGGATAGAAAATCAAGGTTCGCACCCAGGCAGCCTCCGTTTGCCCGGGTTGATAGGCCCAGAGGCCATTTATATCCATGGTTAGGAATTCCTGAAATAACCGCTGCCAGTCCTCCTTTTTCTCCGGCTTCAGTTCCTGTAAAAATGCCTGCCATCCCAGTAAATACTGGCGCCAGTCATCAGCATCTGCTTGCCAGCGGCAATCGGCCAGCAAAAAAGGCTGTCCCTCCATACTTTCTGCCAGTTCTACCTGTAGACTGACCGGGGGCTGATTTTCTGCAAAAGCCAGAATTCGTTTAACTACCTGCACTAATTCCTGCATTAGACATCCCTAACCTTTCTTTATAATTATCGCATAAACAGAAGGAAAAAACAAGGGAGGGTAATACCCTCCCCGGCAGGGTTAGCCCCGCATTTTCCCCTTGATCTCCTGATACCACAGGGGGTAATGGCTTTTGGCAAATTCCGCATCCACATAACCGCTCAACATACCGTTGATAGCCTCGTTGGTCTTGGGATGAAAAAGAGCCAAATAGGCATGACCGATCATAGCTGTAAAGGTCAGGACAAAAGCCAGATCGTGAACGATCAGGGCCAGTTGCTGGGTTCCCTGGCTGAAGCCCTGGGGGAACCAGAGGATCAACCCGCTGATTGCCAGCAAAGTGCAACCTACCAGCTGCAGCAAGGAGTTAACCTTTTCACCGGCATTGAAGCGGCCCTGGGGCGGTACTTCGACATGAGCTCCAAAAAACTCTTTGACAAAGGCACCAAAGAAGGCGAAATCATTGGCACCCCAGCGAAAAACATGGCTCATCCATTCTTTGAAACCTGCCGGATTGGCAAACAGCGAGAGAATCGGCAGGACAATAAACCCTACTGCTGCAATCCGGTGCAGAAGCCGGGCCCCTTGCATGCCTCCGAATAGAGGTGCCAGGAAGTCCAGGACATCCATGTAAATCAACATGCCAGTAAAGGCAAGGAGCAGGAATGTCACTGTATGGGACCAGTGGGCAAACCGGGCCACCGCCCCGAAGCGTAAAACCTTTTCCCCGCTTTTAGGCGCCATGGCTTTTCCCTCCTTTATCTACAGAATGGCTATTCTCCCGAATCCGGGTGAGGAAGGCGCTGACCGCCACAGCTCCCAGGGCAGCCAGAGGCAGAGCTTTACCGATGGGCTGGATCACATCCTTCCAGGTGGTGAGAATGGCCGGAACCGATGGCTGTTTGGGCAAATCATAAAATTCCGGTGCTTTAGGCAGGAGATAGAAAACATTGGTCCCGCCCAGGAATTGCTCATCTAATCCATACAAGTTGGCTTCGGGATATAATTGCTTTACTTCTTCCAGCCGGGCTTTTGCCTTGCTGACCAGCTGGCTTCTTTCCCCGAACTGGACAGCTCCGGGCGAACAGGTTTTACTGCAAGCCGGGGTCAATCCTTCCGCTACCCGGTCAAAGCAAAGAGTGCACTTGCCCATTTTCTGCACTCCCTCATCCACTTTGGGAATACCGAAGGGACAATATTTAGCACAATAGCCGCAGCCAATGCATTTGTCGTAATCCCTGACCACCGCTCCGGTTTCGGTGTGGCTGAGGGCATTTTCCGGGCAGGCCTTGATACAGGCCGCTTCTGTACAGTGCATACATTGCCTTTTGAAGAAAAACCATTGCACCTGGCCATTTTCTTCAACTTCCTTGAATTTAATCAAATTATAGGTATGAGGCGTGGTATCCGGCATGGATTGCAAACCTGAGTAATAGACCGTCTTCTCCCCCGGCAACTGATTCCAGCTTTTGCAGGCTGTTTGACAGCCCCGACAGCCGACACAAAGGGTCAGGTCGACAAACATGCTAAGTTTCTCTGCCATTCTACTCCGCCCTCCTTATATTGACCAAGAAGGCCTTGTATTCGGGAATCATGGTATTGCCATCCCCTACATGCGGGGTCAGCTTGTTGGCAATATCACCGGTAATCAGCCCCTGATAGCCAAAGTGCCAGGGCATCCCTACCTGATGGATTGTCTTGCCCATCACCGTCAGGGGGCGGAAACGTTTTGTGACCATAGCCCTTGCCTTGACCTGGCCGCGGCTGTTTTCCACGATTACCATATCCCCATCCTTGATCTTCAGTTCAGAGGCCAGAGCTTCCCCGATTTCCACCACCATCTCCGGTACCAGTTCCGCCTGCCATTCCAGGTTTCTGGTCATCTGACCGGCCTGCCAGTGCTCTGAGAAGCGATAGGTGGTAGCCACATAGGGATATTTGGCCGGATCGGATTGTTTATCCGGCTCCCAGACCTTGACAACCGGGTTCAGTTGTACCTTGGAGAATGGATTCTGAACCGGGCTCTCCCAGGGCTCATAGTGTTCCGGGAAAGGTCCTTCATTCATCTTATCCTTGGCGAAGAGCCAGGCCTTGCCGTCATCCTGCATGATAAAGGGATTGAGGAAGGCCGGATCATCGGGGCCAATTACCGCCTTGAAGTCAGGCACGTCATGGCCGACCCATTTCTTCTGCACAGCATCCCACCAGATGACAGCCTTGTCCGGATGCCAGGGCTTCCCGGTGGTGTCTGCTGAAGCCCGGTTGTACAGGATACGGCGGTTCAGCGGCCAGGCATAAGACCATCTGGGATAAATACCCAGACCACTGGGATCATCCTGTTCCCGGAGCTGAGCCAGGTTTTTTCCTTCTTCGGGGTAAATTCCTGAATAAATCCAGTTACCACAGAGGGTGGAGCCATCATCCATTAAGGAGAGGAAGTTTTTGACCTGCTTGCCTGTAGCAGTTTCCTGACCATTTATTTCGCGAGCAACCTTATCTACATCGCACTCATCACCATCACCAAAGTTCCAGTAGAGATACTTAATCGGTTCATCAGCAGGGTTGGTACTATCCTTGTATGTTTCCTTCAGCCGACGCGCCAATTGATGTATAATATCCAGATCAGCTCGCGACTCACCCAGAGGTTCGACCGCCTGCCAGCGCCACTGAGACCAGCGGCCGGAAGATGCAATGCTGCCCTCCTTTTCAAAGGAAGCAGCTGCCGGTAAAACAAAGACCTCAGTCTTGATCTCGGCCGGGTTAGCCCCTGCTTCTTTTGTCCAGAAGGTCATAGTTTCAGTCAGCCAGAGGTCGGCTGCGACCAGCCAATCCAGTTTCTCCAGAGCCTTTCTCTCTTTATTGGAATTTGGGCCACCTACAACTGGGTTCTGGCCCCAGCAGATAAGCCCTTTAAGTTTTCCTTTATACATGGCCTCAAAAAGTCCAATATGTGTATAGTTGGTCTTAGGATCACGCTTGGGCAAATACTGATAGGCAAACTCATTATCCGGGCGGGCAGCATCACCCCACATTGCTTTTAGGTAACTTACAAAAAACTTAGGCAGGTTCGTCAAAAATCCACCTTTAGGAGTTTCTTTTTCAATATATGCTGAAAGGGTAGCATGTTCAGGATCCGCTGTCGGCGTAGGTATATAGCCTGTGATTATGTTGTTTAATAAACCGAAATCAGTAGAGCCCTGCACGTTGGACTCACCCCGCAGAGCATTTACACCGCCACCAGGAATACCTATATTACCCAGTAAGAGCTGCAGAATAGCATAGGCCCGCACATTTTGTGAACCAACAGTATGCTGGGTACCACCCATTGCATATAGAATCGTGCCTGCTTTATCAGGTACACCGGTAGCCGCATAGGTTTTACAAATCTCTTCATAGAGCTCTTTCGGTGTACCGGTTACCTGGCATACGGTATCAATATCATAACGGGAATAATGCTTTTTCAGCAACTGGAAGACACAGCGCGGATCCTGTAAAGAGGGGTCACGCAAAGGCTTGCCTTCCGCATCAAGTTTATAGCCCCAGAGTTTTTTGTCATATTTTCTGTTTTTTTCATCATAGCCGCTGAACATACCATCATTGAAATCATAGGTGTCGGCTACAATGAAAGAAGCGTTGGTGTAATTGACTACATAGTCTTTAAAGTACAGGTTATTTTGCAGGATATAATTGATCATACCCCCGATAAAGGCAATGTCAGTACCAGAACGCATCGGTGCATAAATATCGGCTTTGGAAGAGGTACGGGTAAAACGCGGGTCAACGGAAATGATTTTGGCTCCGCGCTTCTCCTTGGCTTCCATCAGCCACTTGCTGGAGATAGGATGATTTTCAAAGGCATTGGAACCAATAATCAATGCACAATCGGTATTTTTTAAATCAATCCAGTGGTTGGTCATTGCTCCACGACCAAATGAAGGCGCCAGACCGGCGACCGTAGAGCTGTGTCAAATACGGGCCTGGTGTTCGAGATAGACTACGCCCAGCCCCCGCATCAATTTTTGAACCAGATAGCATTCTTCATTATCTAAAGCTGCACCACCTAAAGAGGCGATAGCTTCAGTCCGCATGACTTTGATGCCATCTTTTTCAACTTCAAAGGTCTTATCCCGGGTTTCTTTAATCCGCTTTGTAATTTCTGTCAACATCCAATCCCAATCTTTTTCTTCAAACTTATCGCTGCCCGGAGCCCGGTAGAGGGGTTTAGTCAAGCGCCGGGGATTGGGCTTACCTACTGCTAGATTACGGATCTGGAAAATGGATGCTCCCTTACTACAGGCACCGCCCCGGTTAACCGGATGGTCCGGGTCCCCGTCAATCAACAATAACTCCCCATTAGCAGTGTCCACGTGAGCGATCATCCCACAGCCAGCACTGCAAAACGGGCACAGGGTAGGTACTCGTTTGGCATCCTTGATTCGGAACTGTTTGGCCTGGGCCCTGGCAGGTGCAGTATCAATGCCAAGTACACCCGCTGCCGCCAGAGCACCACTAAGACCAGAGATTTTGAGAAAATCCCGTCTTGTTACGGCCATGCCTTCATCCCCTTTCTCATCTTAATTTTTTGAATTTTTGCTTTTCTATTATCCATCAGCTTCCGCGATAGGTCAATTTTTTGTAAGTAAAGTAAATTATGAAACTAATGTAATTTACAAAAATAGATCCTGTGGCCAGAAAAACCACAGGCTTATCCTTTTTCGAAAATCTGATATAACTTTACCGGTCTACCAATAGCTCCGTATTTTACTTCCACCTGAATTCTACCGTTTTTTTCCAGGTAATCCAGATAGCGTTTAACTGTTACCCTGGTCAGATTCACCCCTTCAGCTATTTCTTCCGCCGACAGGGCCTCTGTTTGCTGGGTCAAATAGGCCAGTATCTGCTTTAAGGTAGATTCGTTCAGACCCTTGGGTAAACTTTCTTCAACGCTGGCAAGACTGGCAGGGGTATCAACTTCGGCTGCCCCCTTTGAAGCCAGCTGAGGCTGCCCCTGCTGCTGACTGATCTGCTGGGTCAACTTCTGCAATTCCTCTACCATCTGGTTAAAAGCCTGAGCCAGTTGCCCGATCTCATTGGAGCTATCCACTTCCACCTTGACTGCCTGATGCCCGGAAGCTACTTCCATAGTTCCCGCTGTAATTTGCTGCAAGGGGCCGATAATAACCCGCTGGGTAAAAAACCAGCCCGCCAGTGCTACCAGCAAGGTTATACCAGCGCTGATGGAAATCACAGTAAAAATTGATTCTTTTAACAGCTGATCTGACAGTCGCTTGGAAATACCTACATAAAACATGCCAATGATGTTACCCTGACTATCCCGCAGGGGTTTATAAGCGGTCTGATAGTACTCGCCAACCACATTGGCTTCACCCAGGTACACCTGTCCATTCTTCAACACTGTGCGGGCCACCGCATCCGAAACTTTCGTTTTTAAAGCCCGCTGGCCATCCGGCCCCCGTACAGTAGTGGCCACTCTGGTATCACCCAGGAAAATGGTCACAGTATCCCCCGTTAGACTGGCAATATAATCTACCAGTTCCAGGTCGTTATTGATTTTATGCTCGCCTTTATATAACTCGCCATTTTTCACCTGCCAGGAACCCGGGTACATTAAATCGATAATAGCTTCCCCTGTGGCCAGGTCGCTTTTAGCTTTAGTTTCCGTGGCCAGAATGGCCCTTTCCTTCATATGAATGCTGATCACAACAGTTAATAAGAGCGACAGCAGGAGGATAGGTCCCAGAACTAATAGTAATAATTGTTGTTTCAGGGACTTCATCTTTTATCACTCCCTACAAACATCTACTTACAGTTATACAGGAAAAGCCCGTATTTTTCAATCAATAAATTTGACAATAAGCATTTTATTTAATATAATCTAATACGGTAAGGGAATGAATGAGGTCTGGTGGCCTCCCCGGCCTTCAAAGCCGCGTGTTTCGGGGTAGCCCCTCGAAAGGTGGGTTCGATTCCCACGCATTCCCGCCAGAACAGATTTGAAGCCTATAAATCCCAGCAGGATTTATAGGCTTTTATATTTTTACGAAAATGTGATGAAACTAACAGTTTTCTGTGACTGTTTTACTGTATGATGATAACTGGTCTTTGCTAAAATAAGCACAACAGGAAATTGAGGAGGAGTAAAAAATGGTTAAAAGAAAAATAGTAAAAATCAATGAAGACCTGTGCACTGGCTGTGGTAAATGCGTCAGCCCCTGTGCCGAAGGTGCCATAACTATCGTAAATGGCAAAGCCAAAGTCTTGCGGGAGGAACTCTGTGATGGCGCTGGCTATTGCCTGGCTGTTTGTCCCACCGGAGCTCTGACCATCGAAGAAAGGGAAACAGTGGAATTTGACCACCATGCTGTGGAAGAACACCGCAAACAAATTCTGGACCAGCTGGCAATCGTCAAGTGTGCCCGCTGCGGTGCCAGTGAAATGGAGCGCGTCCTTATCCCTTACCGGCATAAGCAGGACAGCCAGTGGGTCTGTGTCCGCTGTTTACCGGCCCTGATACATGGCTAAAAGTTTTCCCCCTATGATAGTAATTCAAATCTACCATAGGGGGAATTTTATTTCATTTTCCGTTCTCCAGGGTTCAGTTTCAGAAGCTTTTATTCGCTCCTGGTTGAAGGGGCTAGATGGGTTTCACGTAAAAAAGGAGTATAGTCTGTTTCCCGGTGGTAATTGGGAACTGGCCAGCCGAAACGGCGCCGTTGTTTGAGCCGAAAAGCAGCAGCATGTTTTTTAAGTTCAAAACCAATACCTGCAGTTACTTTTTTGGGCTCTAATAACTCAAGACTTATAGCCCCCTGTGTTCGTGCTAAACCGACTAATTCCTCTCCAGCAGAGGAACGTACCAAAATGGTCGACTTACCAGCCTCGGTTCCCGGTTTCATAGTCGGATCCCAGTAGTCACCAACAGCAACGTCCGCAAGTTCTGCAGCCCAGTCCGTGCACATTTCACACCGATCCCGCTTGTATGCAGGCATTAATATGTGGTACATGTAATGATGCCGATCAATAACTATTTCCTTACCATCAGCCAAACGAACCGTTAAATGGCCGGGCCAGTTACCGCCCCGGTAATTAAGACATTTAACATATTTTAAATCCTTAATACCACCCTGTTCAACCAGCAAATGCCTGGTCCCTTCAAAATAAAATTGAGAAGCGCAAAAAAGGCCAATCACAAGTTTAACAGCTTTTGCTATACTGTCCGGTTTACCGGAAAACTGCATCTTGCGAATTCCATGGATATGACAGGGACAGCCTACAATTGCAATTCGAGTATAACCGCGGGCTACTGCCTCATTCAGCAAACTGTTAATAGGTACCACCGCATATTTAGAACCCGCGGCAGCCAATACTTCTTCTTTTGTAGTTACCAACCTTGCTTCTGTCCGCAATGGGTTATCCTGTTGAAAGCCCGCTACAAGGGCACAGTCGATTACTCCTCTTTCCAGCGAAAATGCCAGCAGGGCACTAACCAGGCCTCCCCCGGTACCTTCTTCCCTAATTGTCGGGTCAGAGGCATAACCATAGTAACAACCCGCATAAACGCCTAAATCATCTTTTCTTTCCGGCCTTACCCGGCCAAAAAATTTCTGTTCCAGAGCCGGGATGGGAATATCGGCCCCCGGGCAGGCCTGAGTGCATATTCCACAAGCCTTACACTCACCTTTTAACTCAGGCAATAACTCCCCATCTTCTTCTGTAATTCCCAATACCCGCCAGGGACACAAACCTACACAAGTGCCGCAGGTGGTGCAAAGTCCCCGGTCAATTACATCCCTTTTAAGTTCTTCAAAAGATTTCATTATAAATTTTTCCTCCTTATTTTTCGGGCGGCAACAATTTTCTTTGTTAATATTTAGAATAAACAGGCGCCAGGGGGTTATGGCAAGTAACTCGATCTTTTACAACCAAAGTGGAGACAGGGGCGGTTGAATATTTTGTAAAAATAGCATCGTGGCCAATACAAAGTCCGATTATTAAATTCAACTCCGTTCCGGCCTCACCTAATATTTTAGCTTGAGCTACCGGATTACAAGTAGCTTCATAGCGACCTTCAACAACATTAGGCATGCCAAATTCTTTTTTATTCATACCGCATACTTTGCACATAACTGAATCTACCTCAAAATAATTCTCCAAAATTTGAGAAATCATTTTAGCCTCATTGGAAAGACCAACACAAAAGGCCAATCCTATATGCTTGATACCTACTTCCTGGCAAAACAAAATAACTTCTTCTAAACGAGTCTTCTTCATGTAATGTTCGGCTTCAATTTTTGCTGCAGCAGTCCACATCTTTCTTACTAATTCGTCCTCATACTCCGGAACCGGGATTCTTTCCTTGGTACAAACCTTCCCCTGGAAATAACAATCATTTTTTGAACAATCGGCGCACTTCACTTTGCATTGCTCCTTTTCTCTATTTTACTTATCTAACCAGCGCAAAATACTGTGAAGTGTAACCTGACGGTTTACATCGGCAATAGAAGCTGTCAAAGGTATTTCTTTTGGGCAAACCCGGACACAGTTCTGGGCATTACCGCATTCAGCTATACCGCCTTCACCCATCAGGGATTCAAGGCGTTGGCCTTTACTCATTGCTCCGGTGGGATGAGCATTAAAAAGGCGAACCTGAGCAATGGGTGCAGGACCGATAAACTTCGATTTGGGGTTGACATTGGGACACGCTTCCATGCAACACCCACAAGTCATGCAACGGGACAATGGATATATCTTCTCCTGTACTTCCTGGGACACCTTGGGTCCAGGACCCAAATCATATGTCCCGTCAATATCAATCCAGGCCTTGACCTTTTTCAGGTTTTCAAACATAATGCTGCGATCTACCATCAAATCCCTGATAACGGGGAACTTGGTTAATGGTTCAAGCACAATAGGCTGCGTTAGCTGGTCAATCAACGCCGAACAGGCCTGACGGGGTTTGCCATTGATAATCATGGTACATGCTCCGCAGACTTCTTCCAGACAATTACATTCCCAAACTACAGCCGTTGTTTTCTGTCCCTGGGCATTAACCGGATTTCTTTGAATTTCCATTAATACGGAAACCACGTTGGCTCCCGTCCGGTAAGGCACTTTAAATTCTTCCCAGCGTGGACGATCCTGGGGGCTATCTTGTCGTTTAATTTTTAGATGAATTGTCTTCGACATTCATAGTAGCCTCCTTTTCCACATCATAACGCCGTGGTCTTGGTTTAATGTATTTAAGATCAACTTCCTCATAACTAAAGACAGGGCCTTCCGGAGTATACCTGGCCATAGTTGTTTTCAGCCAATTAGCGTCATCCCGGTCCGGAAACTCCGGTTTATAATGGGCACCCCGACTTTCATTACGGTTAAGAGCACCAATAGTAATTACCCGGGCCAGTTGTAGCATGTTCCACAGCTGTCTGGTAAATTGGACGGCCTGGTTAGCCCAGCGACTGGTATCGTTAATATTAATTTTCTGCCAGCGTTCCTGAAGCTCTACCAGTTTTTCATCAGTCTTCTTTAGTTTATCATTATATCGGACAATGGTAACATTTTCATTCATTATTTCACCCATTTCCCGGTGCAAGGCGAAGGGGTTTTCTGTTCCGTTCATCTTATAAATTCTTTCCTGGAAATCAATTTGACGTTTTAACTCGCGTTCTATAACCTTGCTGCTGACAGTTTCGGCAGATTTGCCAATATTTTTTACATATTCAACAGCTTTCGGCCCTGCAATCATTCCACCGTATATGGCAGAAATCAAAGAGTTAGCCCCTAACCGGTTGGCGCCATGATATTGATATTCACATTCCCCGCAAGCAAAGAGGCCTGGAATATTGGTCATCTGGTTATAGTCCACCCAAAGTCCGCCCATCGAATAATGAACAGAGGGGAAAATCTTCATCGGTACCTTTCTAGGATCTTCTCCCATAAACTTTTCATAAATTTCCACGACACCACCAAGTTTGCGGTCAATTTCTTTGGCTGGAAGGTGGGAAATATCCAGGTAAACCATATTCTCCCCGTTAATGCCAAGCTTTAACTCGTAACAAACTTTATGGATAGCCCTTGCGGCAATATCTCTTGGCACCAAATTCTTATAGGCGGGATACCATTCTTCAAGAAAATACCAGGGCTTGCCATCTTTGTAAACCCAGATCCGGCCGCCTTCGCCCCTAATAGATTCAGACATCAGGCGGCGCTTATCTTCTCCAGGGATACCCGTCGGGTGAATCTGAATAAATTCCCCGTTGGCATAAATTGCTCCCTGCTGGTAAACAGCGCTCGCCGCCGAACCGGTATTAATGGTAGAATTGGTGGTACGGCCGAAAATCATTCCCGGGCCACCGGTGGCAAGAATCACCGCGTCTGCCTTGACTGCATGGATTTCCATAGATTTCATTTCCTGTACTACAAGACCACGGCAGATTCCCTCATCATCAATAATTGCCGATAACATTTCCCAGCCTTCATACCGTTTGATTAAACCATCGTCTTCATAACGCCGTGTCTGCTCATCAAGGGCATAAAGAAGCTGTTGACCGGTGGTTGCACCAGCAAAAACTGTTCTGGAGTACTTTGCCCCCCCGAGCCGGCGAACATCAAGGTGCCCTTCCGGGGTACGGTTGAAAGGCACTCCCATCCGGTCCATCAGGTATATTATACCGGGTGCAGCATCACACATCCCTTTCACCGGAGTTTGGTTGGCTAAAAAGTCGCCACCGTAAATAGTATCATCAAAATGTTCCCAGGTAGAATCCCCTTCACCCTTGGTATTAACAGCAGCGTTAATTCCTCCCTGGGCACAGGCAGAATGGGAGCGCTTGGCGGGAACTAGAGAGAACAAATCAACATGCATACCTGCCTCAGCTATTTTAATAGCGGCCATCAAACCGGCTAATCCACCGCCAACAACCACGATTTTTCCTTTACTCATATCTGTTTACCTCCAATCCTATCTCGTAAAGGCTACCAATACGTTGATACCAATTATGTTGAGTACCAGGAAAAGCAGCCCCGTAACATAAGTGGTCACTTGCTGCGCCCTTGGGCCAACTGTAATACCCCAGGTGATGAGGAATGTCCATAACCCGTTGGCAAAATGAAAAACAGCTGCAATTAAACCGACAATATAAAAAGCAAAAATTCCTGGATTACTGAGAGAAGCGCTTATAGCCTCAAAACTGACCTCGGTATCGTAAAGAGCTTTTGCCAAACGCAAGACATATACATGCCAAACCAAAAAAACTAAAGTTACGATAGCCGTTACACGTTGCAAGTAAAACATCCAGTTACGGAAATAGCTATAAGATAAGATATTATTCTTGGCAACATAAACTATATACAAACCATAGAATGCGTGAAAGGCAATGGGTAAGCCGATAAACAATATTTCAATAAAAGTGAGATAAGGCAAGGTTTGAAAGAATTCAACTTTTTCGTTAAAAGCTTTGGCACCTTTAAGTGCAAATGAATTGGTAAAAAGATGTTCCAGCAGAAATAATCCGATAGGTATTAAACCTGAGAGAGAATGAATCCGGCGAAGAAAAAAGCTGTTTGTGCTCATATCTAATAAACTCCCTCCTTTCAATTAGTAAAAAATAAAGCGATATTTTGTATGTTCTCCATTTTTAATGCCTTTTGTAAAAGCCTTTCTGCTTCTTCTGGTTTTAGTCTGATACCCGCCAGTTCCCGGAATTTCACAGATAATTCCTCAGCAGTTACCGGATTTTCCGGATCACCTTTCGGGAAGTTGGTCCGCTCTGTATAGACTCGATTATCTGAACAGTAAATTTCTACTATAGCAGGCCACTGTTCCGGGTATAAAGCTTCTATTTCCGGATCTTGAACCAGCTCAACCCTGGACATCAGCTCGCGGATCTCTTTGTCTTCCAGAGCTGCCTCGTTAAACTCGGCGAGTCCGGCCTTCCGCTTTTTTAATCCAAGGGCAACACAAAAGGGAAGGCTAAACTTGGCTGCATAAAGAGAATTGGGCTGATAATTTCCAGTAATATCCAAAGCAATCCCATAAGTTTTAACAACTATTTTTTCAACCTGGCCGGGAGTTAAATCAAACTGCTTGGCTAATGCGATAACCAAATCTAATCCCGGATGGGTATGCCGGCAAGAGGCATGAATCTTGAAAGAATTCTCCAGAATTTTATAACTCTGGCCCAGGCCGTCAGTAATTTTATTTAAATCGTATTCCCTGGCTGTTGCTTTACAGAAACCTTTCTCACCTTCTAAAATTTTGCTCGCACCAGTAAACCCCCGGGCTGCCAGCAAAGCTGCCAGAAGACCGTTCATGGCTGCTTTTCCCGGGTGAAGATGTTTACTCATGGCACCGTCCGCCAGGAACTCCCACAGCCCAGCAGCCTGAGTGCCTGCATTGCCAAGGGCATGAACCATCTGGTCCCGATTCAAGCCTAAAATTTTTCCCGCTGCTGCCGCAGCGCCAAAAGTTCCACAAGTACCGGTATTATGCCAATAATAGTAATGGGAGGGAGTAACCGCCTCGCCAATTCTGATACCGACTTCATAGCCAGCCACAATAGCAGTTATCAGTTCTTCACCAGATGCCCCGATTTTCTCAGCCGCTGCCAGGGCTGCCGGAATTATTGCAGCAGCAGCGTGTAAAATTGATGCCTTGTGAACATCATCCAGCTCTACGATATGCGAAACCGCCCCGTTGACCAGAGCAGCGTTAAGACAAGAAGATTTCCGCAAGGACGGAATTAATGTCGCCTGGGGGTTTCCCCCAATATCCTCAGCTACAGCATAAACCATTTGTCCCGCTTCTTTTCCGGCACCGGCCAGGGCAGACCCCAGCCAGTCCAGAAAAGATAACCTGGTAATTTCAATAACTTCGTCAGGCAAATCGGTATATTTGAGGTTACAGATATAATCAGCCAGCTTTTGCGAAATCATTACAGCAAGCCTCCCTTAACCCAGCAACTTTTTTAAGGTCGGAATCATATCATCAAATTTTTCAAGCACATATGCACCGGCCTCTTTGAGTTTAGCCATTTTTGTTGAGGGTTTCCCTGTTCCGCCGGAAATCATCGCTCCAGCATGGCCAAAGACCGTCCCTTCAGGCATGGACTCGGTAAACCTGCCAGAAATATAAGAAATTAATGGTTTGGTAAAGCCTCCTGACTTAATAAATTCAGCCGCCTCTTCCTCAAAGCTGGTACCCGGTTCGGAATAAGTTACCACCGCTTTTGTTTCAGGGTCTTTCTCAAACAGGGCAAGCAGATCTTTAATAGAGCTACCGATCAAGGCGTCTCCACCGATGCTTATGGCAGTGCTAACCCCATAGCCGGCTCTTTTGACCATCCAGGACGTCTCGGCTGTCATACCTCCGCTCCGAGATATTACCCCTACCGGGCCCGGAACAAAACACCTTTCTACATTGTCCCCGCCAATGGCTCCCAGTTTTACCCTTTCCCCGGGACTGATCATACCCACGGAATTGGGCCCTACAATCCTAACACCCCGTTGCTGAGCTATATTTAAAAATTTAATGGCATCCTTTTGTGGCACGTTTTCTGTAGCAATCAAGATTAACTTAATTCCATTAGCTATTGCTTTCATCACAGCGTCAAAGACAAAGGCCGGTGGCACATAAACGAGAGAGGTGTCCAGTTCATGCTCACGACAAGCAGCTTTTAATGTATCGTAAACAGGTACACCTTCAACATCCTGCCCCCCCTTCCCAGGGGTAATGCCAGCAACAATTTTCGTTCCGTAAGCTAAGGTATGCTTAGTGACCATGGTAGCTTCCCGCCCGGTAATACCTTGAATAACTATTTTCGAATTGCGGTCAATTAAAATTGCCATTAGATTGTCCCTCCCAAATACTGATTTTGTTTCATCGGGTCGTATATTCTCTATTCACCGTAGGTTTCTTTCATGCGCTGTACCATTTTGGCAGCAGCTTCTGTAATAGTAACATCATCACCGTAATATTCAATACCGGCATTGACAAACAGTTCCTTGGCTACAGCATCGTTAACCCCTGCCTCCCGGACAACAACCGGGAACTTTGATGGATCAATGTTTAAGTCTTTAAGAGCCCTGATAATCCCTTTGGCCATTATGTCAACCTGAGTGTTGTTGGTAATGTTATGAGCAACAAAAAGCCCTTTAACACCAGGTTTCGATAAAATACCCCTGGTCAGTCCGTACACCTTTTCCTCTGTCGGGTTTCCACCAACTTCAGAATAGTTAGCCGGTTTGCCGCCAAAAGAAACCAAAGCGTCAAAACTTAACAAACTGCCGCCACCACCACCGCACATAAAACCTATATCTCCACCATCCATTTCGGTATAACGGGCAGTGCCGCGATAAGGATCTGCTTCATTAACCGCAATCATTTGCTTCTCCAATTCTGTGAGCGGTCGCCAGGCTCTTTCACTGCCAATCTGCACTATGTCTTTAAGTTCAGGATGACGGTACATAGCTGAATCATCAACACTCATAACTGAAGCAGCAGCAACAATGTCCTCATCGGTTGTTACCACCAATGGGTTAATTTCTAAAAGATAGGCATCAGTACTATCAAATAAACGGTAAAGTTTAGATAAAACTCCGGTTGCTTTAGTCAAAAGCTTGCCCTTAACACCTAATTCACTCCATATTTCCTTGGCTTCATAATCACAAAAGCCAAGAATCGGGTCTACATGATAGGTAATAATTTTTTCCGGCCACTTGCGGCTTAGTTCTTCTACATCGATACCACCACAAGTACTGGCAATAATCACAGGCGCTTTTTTGCTCTTGTCAATAGTAATTGAAACAAACCATTCCTCGGCAATAGAAATCTTTTCTTCCACCAAAACTCTTTCAACGGGGAAACTGGCCACTTTCATCCGCAACAGTTCAGCCGCTAAATGGGATGCTTCATCAGGAGTATCAGCAAATTTTATTGCACCTGCTTTTCCTCTTTTGCCGATAGGTACTAAAGCTTTTAAAACTACCGGTTTGCCAAAACGTTTAGCAATTTCCCGGGCTTCCTCAGGGCTTGCCGCTACATCGTTTTGCGGAGCCGGAATACCAAACTGCCGTATTAGTTGTTTACTGTGATTTTCCGTAATTCTTCCCATACTAAACCCTCCTTAAAATTTAAGAAATAATTACATTCCTAATGCTTCAGCTATAGCCAATAATTTTTTTGCACGCATGGCCACAGGGTAGTCAATAAATTTACCGTCCACCTGAATCGCAGCCAATCCTTGTTTTTCGGCTTCTTCAAAAGCAACAACAATTTTTCTTGCCTGGGCTATTTCATCAGGGGTGGGTGAGAAAACTTTATTTACTGGTTCTATCTGTCCTGGGTGAATGACTAATTTACTCTGGAATCCCATACTTCTAACCAACCGGCACTCTTCCACCAGTCCATCTATGTCCTTAATTTCTGGATAGACTGTATCGATAGGTGCTTCAATACCAGCAACCCTGGAAGCAATCACCAACTGTGAGCGGGCATAAAAGAAAGCATTGCCATCTTTGCTCCAGGTTGTTCCAATATCGAGACTAAAATCAATCGCCCCAAAAGCAAGCCGCGAAATCCTTGGTGAAGCAGATGCAATTTCCGCCGCCCGATAGACACCAGCTGCACTTTCAATTAGAGGGATGAGGTCTATTTGTCCCGGAGGGAGCCCTCTTTTTTTCTCACCTTCAGTTATCAGCCAATCAACCATACGAATGTCTTCAGCGGATTCAGCCTTGGGTAGCATAATACCGTCCAACCGCGAGCAGATAACTGCTTCTAAATCATCAAAGAAAAAATTAGTGGAAATGGAATTAACCCTAACATAAGCCTTACAACCCCTGGGTTTTAACAAAGTTTCCTGGACCACCTTGCGTGCTTGCTCCTTTTCACTGATTGCTACTGCATCCTCCAGATCGAGGATAACGGCATCAGCTCCTAATGTCAGTACCTTGTCTGATTTTTTGGAATCACTGCCAGGAGCAAACATAAAAGTACGCAACGGTTTCATTAAATATCGCCTCCTTTCATAATCAGAATTTTATTAATTTTTTCATTTTTATTAAAAAGCAAAAACCATGCCAGCATTTTGGCATGGTTTTTTCGCCTATTTTGATATTCGCCGTTTATTTACTGAACAATAAACTTGACATTTGTTTAAATTTTAAACGACGGCAAAACCTTTAAAATTCTTTTAACTTCTTCCAAAGAGTGGTACGACTTATACCAAGTTTTTGAGCCAAAAGAGTCCTGTTTCCATTCATTTTTGCATCAAGCTTTCTAATGATTTCTAACTCCATTTCTTCCAATGTTCCCTCCCGAACTGTAATTGTGTCACCTTGCCAGCAGTTAACCTCTGACCTGTCAGGCTGTTGAAAGGTTTCCTTAAAATAGCACTCCAATTCCTTAGAGGCCTGGTTATTTTGTTCCAGAATAACATAACGCTCGATGATGTTCTCCAATTCCCTCACATTTCCCGGCCAAGAATAACTTAACATCAATTCCTTTAAATATGAAGGGATTGATGTTACTTTTTTATCAAATTTCCTATTAAATTTATTTAAAAAGTGGTTAATCAATACCGGGATGTCCTCTTTTCTTTCCCTCAGCGGCGGAATTTTCAAATTAAGGACGTTCAGACGGAAATATAAATCCGATCGGAATTCTCCATTTTGAACCGCCCGGTTTAAATCTTCGTTTGCCGCTGAGATAACCCGCACATCGACGGGGATAATCCGATCTCCGCCAACCCGCCTAACTTCCTTTTCCTGCAATACTCTTAGAAGCCTAGCCTGCAAGTTCAACGATATCTTTCCTATTTCATCAAGAAATATAGTTCCACCATGAGCCAACTCAAACAACCCCGGCTTACCGCCTTTTCTTGCCCCGGTAAAAGCCCCTTCTTCATAACCAAAAAGTTCACTTTCCAAAAGGTTTTCCGGCAAGGCTGCACAATTTATAGCAACAAAAGGCCCCTTCCGTCTGTCACTGATAGCATGCATACTATGGGCAAATAGTTCTTTACCAGTACCGCTCTCACCAATAATCAATACAGTAGAGTCAGTCCGACCGAACTGTTTGGCCCGTTCAATTGTTTTTTCCATGATACTACTGCAGTAAACAATATCGTCAAAATTAAACCTGGAGATCAGACCTTTATTGTAGAGTTCTTTCCTGATGCGTTGTTCCAGCCTCTGCACCCTGGTAACATCCTGAAAAGTAATAACCATGCCAATATTCTGCCCTTCTACCATAATTGGCACCCGGTTAAAGACAATCTGGGCATCACCAAGACGCAGCACCTTCTCCGTTTCTTCTGTACCGTCCATTAAAAGAGGGGCCGGCAAAAGTGTTGATACAAGAGTATCTGCCGACCGGCTTAACACTTTTTCCCTGGGCAATCCCAGGATTTTTTCCGCTGCTGGATTAAAGACCGTTATCTCTCTTTCCTGATTCAATGCTACTATTCCATCAAAAGCATGATCAATAATAGTCTTAAGCCACTGTGTCTGTTCGAGGTCCTTTTGGCGCAACTCGATTATTTCCAAAGCCCTTTGGAAAGCACGGACTACGGCCCGTCGACTTGTATAAACCAAGACACCATGCATGCCAGCCTTTTGTGCTAACTGTACCCCTGTGTTACCTCCGCCTACTACTACCTCTACTCCTGATTTCTTGGCAGCAATAATTTGTTCCTGTAGTTCCTTTATATTACTGTAGATAAATTGCCGGATCGGGCAGCCTATTATTTCTTCCATACCAGCCAGAAAGTCCGATTCAAGCCGCGCGTGGTCATATGTGAAAAAACCAATATGGTGACTCACCTTTCTTGCTTTCCAAAAAGCCTGTAAAATATCAAAATCGGTAGCATCTGCATTGATCACCGGGATACTAAAATTCTTTTTTAGTGTTTCGGCCGTACCCCCCCGGCTGATAATGACTTCTATCTTATGCTGGTTAAGGACTTCCTGGAGTTTTTGCACAGCTTCTTCCAAAACCGCTTCTACAACAATAGCAGGCGTAGCCATCTCTTCCGAGACTCGTCTGAAAAGGGTGGTAAGCTCCGGATAAGACGAAGTCACTGCAATCTTAGGCTTCATCAAATCCCCCCCTCGAACCATTTGTTTTACACAACAGTTTTTCCTCAATTAGAGTGTATGCTGCCGGGATAAGTAGAGGGGTAAGGATAGTAGAGGTTAGCAAGCCGCCCACCAGCACAATCCCCATCGATGAACGCATCTCCGCTCCTTCGGCTACAGCCAGGGCCGTAGGCAGCATACCGAAAATCATGGTCATAGAGGTCATAAAAATGGGACGCAAGCGGGTTGTACCCGCTTCCAGCAGAGCTTCCCGTAAAGAAAGCCCCCGGGCCCGCAGCGTATTGGTGTAGTCGATTAAAAGAGTACCGTTTTTTGCCGCCAGCCCATCCAGCATGATTAGGCCAATAAGTGAGAGGATATTCAAGGAATTGCCGGTTATAGCCAGTGCCGCCAGAGCGCCAATTAGCCCCGCCGGCAATGATAACATACGAATGAAAGGAGTAAGATAGGATTCATAAAGCACCACCAGAATCATGTATACAAACATTATGGACAACAATAACGCCTGAATCAGATCCTGGAAGGATTCTTCCATATCCTTCTGTTCTCCATAAAAACTGATGTGGTAACCTGGCGGCAGAACTAACTGGTCCAGCTGCCGCTGGATATCTCCAGTTACATCCCCCAGTTTTCTCCCCTGATAGTTGGCCGAAACGGTAATCAAGCGCTGACGGTCCTTATGGTAAATTACCGGGGGTGCCGTCCTTTCCTGCAAATCAGCTACCTGTGCCAGGGTGACCAGATCTCCTGTCAAAGTCTGAACTTTAATAGCAGCCAGCTGTTCCCTATCCTGCACCTGCTCCCGGCGGGCCTGTAAACGGACATCGGTTTCCTTGCCCTGCTGGCGCAAAACCCCGGCTATCTGGCCATCTACTGCTGTGCGCAGGGTCGTCCCGGCTTCATAGGCTGTTACCCCCAGCAGAGCCGCCCGTTCCCGCTGTAAAATCAGCTGCCATTCTGGCTTACCTTCCTTTTTCCAGCTGCTCATCACATCCACGGTTCCCGGAGTCTGGCGCACAATCCTTTCCACCTGGCTGGCCAGTTTCTCCAGGGTCTGAAAGTCCGGGCCTGTCACTTCGATTTGAATGGGCAATCCTCCCCGGCCCCCTACTATTCCCGGATCACTGACTACCAGTTTTATCCCAGGAAAATCCGGAGCCCAGGTGCGAACTTCGTCCATAATTTCCCAGACGGTGCGCTGGCGTTCTTTTTTGTCCACTAGCAGCACGTCTACACTGCCTAAGTTTACAGCAGAGCTGATACCGTATTTTTGGCCGGTATTTCGACCAATGGTAGCCAGATAGCTTTTCACTTCCGGCAGTTGCCTGACCCTGGCCTCCAGTTTTTTGACAGCAGCATCAGTGGCTCGCAGGGAGGCCCCTTCCGGCAATTCCAGAGTGATGGTAAAACGATTCTGATCTGTCCGGGCAATAAACTCTGTTCCAATAAAGCCAAGAGGAATCAGGGCTACTGCCCCACCTACCAGCAATAACACCACCAGGATGGTAAGGCCCCGGTGGTCAAGGGTCCAGAGCAAGGCCCGGCGATAAGCAACCACAACCCAGGCTCCCAGCCGCTCCAGATAGCGCCAGAAACTGCCCTGGGCTTCTTTACCGCCACTGGCAAAGAGCCTGCTGGCCAGCGCAGGCGTCAGAGTAAAGGATACCAGCAAGGAAAAGAGAGTAGCAAAGACTACTGTTAAACCAAACTCCCGGAAAAACTGCCCTACCATGCCTTTCATAAAAGCCATGGGACCAAAGACAACCACATCTGATAAAGTGATAGCTACTGCCGCCAGGCCAATTTCCATCCTGC
The DNA here is from genome assembly GCF_900167165.1 of Carboxydocella sporoproducens DSM 16521. Classification (NCBI taxonomy): domain Bacteria; kingdom Bacillati; phylum Bacillota; class Clostridia; order Eubacteriales; family Clostridiales Family XVI. Incertae Sedis; genus Carboxydocella; species Carboxydocella thermautotrophica. Next base: position 27,123 of record NZ_FUXM01000006.1, read on the forward strand.
CATCCAGAGCTGCCTGAAACCCGGATTTTCCCTGTTTCAAATGGCGATGAATGTTTTCCAGAACTACAATTGAATCATCGACCAGAATCCCCACTGAAAGGGATAGACCCATCAGAGAGAGCAGGTTTAGACTGAATCCGGCCCATTTCATAGCCATAAAGGTGGAAATGATTGAAACAGGAATGGCCAGCAGAGCGATTAGCAGTGAACGCCATTCGCGCAGGAAAAAGAACAGCACCAAGCCGGTCATCAATACTCCTTCTACCAGGTTCCGCTGGGTATCTTTTAAAGAGGCATTGGTAAAGGTGGAATCATCTTTGACAACTGAGAGTTTAACCCCTGGTGGCAAGAGGCGCTCCAAATCCTGCAGGCGGCTGGTTACCTGTTCAGCAGTAGCCACCAGATTGGCGCTGCTTTGCTTCTGGATAATCAGGGCCACAGCCTCCTGTCCGTTCAGGCGGCTATAATCCCGGTTTTCCTTGTTGGCCATTTTCACCTCAGCCACTTTATCCAGAGTCAAACCCGGCAAAAGGGGTAAATGGCGGATATCATCAAGATCGGTAAATTGCCCCACCAGGCGGACACCATACTCCCTCTCCCCCTGGGCAATCTGTCCCGAAGGTACATTCAGATTTTCTGCTGCCAGTTTGCGGGCCAGCTGGTTTAAGGTCAGGCCATATTGTTCCAGTTTGAGCAAATCCACATTGATCTGCACTTCCTGTTTTTGCCCACCGACAATATCCACTTGAGCCACGCCCTGGATGTTCTGCAGCGCATCCTTGAGTTTTTCGTCGGCAAGACGATACAACTCATTGGCAGGAAAAGGGCCGGTCAGCGCCAGAGTCATAAAGGGCTGATTGTTAAAATCAAATTTTTTCACTACCGGTTTTTGCGCATCTTTAGGCAGTTTGTTGATTATCCCGTCAATGGCTTTCTGTGCATCCTGAGCGGCAGTATCAGCATTGGTACTCATGGTAAACTCCAGTACCGTCATGGCAATGCCTTCCCCGGCGGTGGAATTGATGCGCTTCAGCCCCGCCAGGGGAGCAACCGCTTCCTCAATAGGATCAACAATGGTTTGCTCGATTTCAGCAGCTCCCGCTCCCGGATAAAAAGTCAGGATAGTAACATAGGGCAGATTGGCTACCGGAAACAGGTCCACTCCCAGCCCGCGGTAACCGATAATCCCCAGCACTGCCAGCAGGGCAAATAGGACAGACAGGGCCCTGGTTTTTTCCAGTGCCCAGCGGGTAATATTCATCTCTCTCCCCTCCCGGATGTTAGGCCAGTGGTTGTGGTTGCTCCCCTAACACACTATGCAGCATGGATAACAAAAAAGTTTCCCGGGCAATAGCGGCAAAAGCCAGACGAAGGTCCTCTACCTCTTGCCAGGGGGCCGTTGCCAGTTCAGGAATATGTTCCTTCAATTCGTAAATAATCCCGATACTGGCATGCTGAATTAAATAGGCGGTTTCATATTGAGCCTGAACCTCTGCTGCCCAGTGAACAGCTTCGTACAAATGTCTTTCCAGTTCCAGCAAACTGGCCACTGCCAGGTCTTTGAAAACCAGCTCTCCCCGGTTTAACAGGCGCGCTGCCAGGAATAAGTCCACTCCCAGTCCGGCGGCCTGTTTCAGCTGATCCAGTAACAGCATATTATATTGTTCTTGCCATTCCTGAACCAGTTCATTGGTCAAAAGCAACCGGGCAAAGGCGATTTGCACTTTTTCCTGTAATACGGGAAGCATAGAGTTAAAAAATTTCTCCCGTTCCTCCCGGTAAAGGCCGGGCCCCTCCTGAACATCGTGAACAATTTCCTGCAATGCTGAACTCAGATCAAAATGATTCATCAGCTTCTCCTCCCGCCCCTATTTTAGCACAGGGAAGGACGGTAGAAAAGCAAGACCCGGTACAAAAATACCGGGTCTTTCGACTAAAACCAATCTTCACCGATTTCCTGGGCCAATTCTTCTCGCAAAGGCATTAGAATCCGCTGCCATTCTTTTCTTTGTTCAGGAGTAAGCTCAATGATTTTAGTACCCTGCGCCCGACGTATTCTTTCCAGATCCTCCAGATTTTGTTTAAACGCTTCCTGTCGTTCCCAGATAGTGACTTCCTGCAAAGTATCCAGGAGCAGCTGTCTGATTTTTTGATCCAGAGCTTCCCACTGGCTCTTGTTAACAACTACGGCATAACCCACATAACCGTGATTACTCAAGGTTATATATTTCTGCAACTGGTAAAATTTTTTGGAATAAAGATTGGAAGGGGGATTTTCACTGCCTTCCACCTGTCCCTTCTCCAGGGCCGAGTAAACGTCACTGAAAGCCATAGCAACGGGATTGGCCCCCAGACGCCGGAATTGTTTTGCCAGCATGGGGCTGTTCATGATCCGGAAATTCAAATCCCGGAAATCGCTGACTTTTACCAGCGGCCGATTGGCTGCCATTACCTTGAAACCATTATCCCAGTAAGCTAGCACCAGCAGATTTCGGGCAAAGAGAGATTGTTTCAGTTTTTCACCTACCGGCCCATCCAGCAAACGGTGAACAGCATCGATATCTTCATAATAAAAAGGCAAGTCCAGCAATTGCCAGACCGGACTGAATTCCGTCAGTTTACTGGTGGCAGGAGCAATAATCTGGACATAACCCTTCTGCACAGCCGCCAGCTCCTCCCCATCCTTATACAAAGTGGAATTGGGGAAAACCTGGATTTCCACTCTGCCCCGGCTGCGCTCCTGCACCAGCTGGGCCCAGCGCCGGGCCGCCCGACCCTTGGGGGTATTATCCCCTACGACATGAGAAAATTTAAGAATAACTTTTTCCTGACTGCTTACCTGCTCAAAATCTCTGGCCGGAGTTTGACATCCTCCGGCCAGAAAAGCAAGCACTAATATTACCAGCAATAACTTGCGCATCCGGCCTCTCTCCTTTGTTATTGTAATTCGAGGCCAGCTACCAAAATCCTTCTTAATCTGCCATCAACACTCGTGGAATATAGAGGGAAATATCGGGCCAAACCATAAGCAATATCATTACAGCAATCATCAATACGATAAAGGGCACAACCCCTTTGACCACTTCCTCCAGCCGTTCTCTGGCCATATTGCTGACCACGAAGAGGTTAAGACCAACCGGGGGAGTAATCATAGCCAGCTCCATGTTTACAGTCATAACAATGGCGAACTGTATCAGGTCAATCCCCAGATGCTCGATCATCGGTAGCAAAATGGGCAAAGTAATGAGAGTAATGGATACCGCTTCCAGGAAGGTGCCCATGATAAAGAACATCAGGTTGCAAACCAGGAAGAAAGTAAATTTATTCAGATTGGCAGTTTTAATCCATTCCCCTACCAGATTGGGCACCTGAGCATCAGTAATATAAAGACTGAAAACCATGGCAGCAGCGATGACCAGATAGATCATGGAGATGGTATTGGTGGCTTCCCGCAAAACCGGACGAATATCCTTCCAGCTAAACTCCCGATAGACAAAAACTGAAACGATAATAGTGTAAAAGACCGATAACACGGCAGCTTCAGTGGGAGTTACGATACCGGAGTAGATGCTGCCCAGAATAAATACCGGCAAAAACGCCCCGGGCAATGCTTTAAAAGTAGCCCGCCATCTTTCCGCCATCGTAGCCTTTTCGCCACGGCCAAAACCATTCTTTTTAGCATAAAAGATAGCACTGATAATCAGGACCAGGGCCATGAACAGTCCCGGTAACAGACCGCCCATGAACAGCTTGCCGATGGACTCTTCCACAGTGATCCCGTAGATGATCAATGTCACACTGGGAGGAATGAGAATACCCAGGGTACCGGAAGCGGCAATCAGACCCATGGCATAGCGCTTGGGGTAACCGCCTTCAATCATCGCCGGTAGCATCAGGGCACCAATAGCCGCTGCCGTCGCCGGGGAAGAGCCGGAAATAGCGGCGAAAATGGCACAGGCCAGAATGGTTACCACCGAGAGACCGCCGGGCAGATGGCCGATCCAGGCCCTCAATGCAGCAATTAAATATTTGGCAATACCGCCGCGGGACATTAGCACCCCTGCCATCACGAAAGCGGGAATGGCAATCAGGGGCGGTGCCAGCAAAGCGGAGAACATCCGCTGTACAATCATATACAACGAAAACTTGCCACCCAGGAAAAGGATAATACTGGCCGCTGTACCAAGACTGACGGCAATGGGCACATTCAAAAGAAAGAGGATAATAAACAGACTAAATAGCAGAATGGTAGTTGTCATTACTGTCATGGCCCCTGCCTCCTTCCTCAGCCGCTGCCCAATCCCGGCCGCCATTTTTGAAAACATCGTGAATTTTGTCCAGATAACGAATAGCCAGCATGATACCGCTGAGCGGCAGGACCAGGGAGACAATCCAGAGGGGAGTCTGACTATCCGCAGAGCCCTGGCCCAGCAGTTTATAAGTCATTACCAGTTTGGTGCCAAACACGGTTATAGCCCCGGCAAAAGCCAGCCCCACCAGATGTGCGAAAATGGTGACCACTCGCTTTACCCCTAATGGCAAAAGACGGTACAGCATATCCACCTTAATATGATGATCATCCCGCAGGGCCACAGCAAAACCGATCATTGCCCCCCAGACAATCAGATAAACCGAATATTCATCTAAAATGGATTCCGGTTTACCGGTTACATAACGCAAAACGACATTGACCATAACCAGGGTCAGACCCAGGAAGATTAATCCACCGGACAGATAATCCTCTATTGCTTCATACAAGGCAATGAATCTCTTCATAAACTTTTCCATCAGCCTCGCCTCCCTTCTCCGGAAAAAAGGGCACACCCTGCGGATGTGCCCCTGCAAGACAAATTATTGAGCATTCCGGGCGGCATCCATGATTTCCTTGCCGATTTTGCTTTCATATTCCCTGTAGACAGGTTCCATTGCTTTCACAAATTCTGCCCGGTCGGCTTCAGTCAGTTCATAAATTTCCACTTTACCGCTCTGTTTGATTTTTTCGAAACTTTCCTTATTCTGTTTATCGGAGAGCTCAGTGGCCAGTTTTGTTGCTTCATCCATGGCTTCTTTAACCTTAGAACGCAGATCTTCGGGAATGCTGTCCCAGAAGGACTTATTAACCAGCACCACATAATCTATGCGACCATGGCCAGAGACAGTCAGATACTTCTGAACTTCAATGTATTTCTGGGTATCAATATTATTGAAGGTATTTTCCTGACCATCCACAGTACCATTCTGCAGAGCCGGATAAACTTCACCGAAGGGAATGGTCTGGGAACCAGCCCCCAGGGCTTTAAACTGGGCATCCAGCACCCCGCCGGATTGGGTCCGGAACTTCAGCCCCTTGAAGTCTTCCGGCCGCTTCAGAGGACGCTTGGAGTTGGTAAAATGCTTGGCACCATTGGGCCACCAGGCCAAACCGAGAATGCCTTTGTCTTCCAGACTGGTCAGCAATTTTTGTCCTACCGGTCCATTGTAGAAGTTTAAGGCAGCCTGATCGTTCTTGAAGATAAAAGGCATATCAACAATCTGGTATGCCGGATTTAAACCCACCAGTTTGGTTGCAGAAGGAGCGATCATTTGCACATTGTTGGCCACCAGGGCTTCCAGCTCTTCCTTGTCACCATAGAGCTGGGAAGAAGGATATACTTCTACCTTGACTTTGCCGCCGGTTTTCTGTTCCACCAGCTCCTTGAATTTGAGAGCAGCCTGCCCTTTGGGAGTGGTTTCCTTTACCACATGGGAAAATTTGATAACAATGGGCTCATCCTTTTTCTGTTCCCCCTGGCTGCTCTTTTCACCCCCGGAGCCACAGCCGGCCAGACCGAAAGCCAGTAGACCTGAGAGGGCAAGCGCAGCAGCCTTACGCCAGAAATTTTTCATCCCTGTTACCTCCTTGTAAATTTTTTGATAATTTTTAATTTTACTTGTATTCTATCTAATATGTCTTTAAATGAGAACCTTTTGTTCATATTGATTATTTTGTTCATTTTGGTCAAAAAAAGGAGTTCACCGCAAAAAATAGCGGTGAACCGGTCTGCCCACTGAACCATACTGAATCTCTTTTTGTATCAATTCCTCTTTCTCCAAATATTCCAGGTAGCGTCTTGCAGTCACCCGGGCCACCCCCACCAGTTCCGCTACCTCTTCAGCCGTCAGAGGGATGGCTTTTTGTCTGAGACAGGTAAGCACTTGTTCCAGGGTAAATAAGTTCAAGCCTTTCGGCAGCTCAGTATGCTTGAGCTTTTCCTGAACAATCACCGGCACTGCCAGCTGATCGATATCCTTCTGGTCCACCTGCTCCTTGCTGATCAGCTGTTTGCGTCGCTCCAGATAGGTTTCCAGGGCCTGTTTCAGCCGCTCAAATTTAAAAGGCTTAATTAAATAATCCACTACCCCGAAGCGCAACATCTGCTGAACTGTCTCACTATCCTGGGCCGCGGTAATGGCTATGACGTCCACCGGTAAGGCTGTACTGCGGATCTGCTGAATTACCTGGATACCATTCGTATCCGGCAGATAGATATCCAGAATCACCAGGTCGGGGTGCAGGTACCGGATTTCCTCCACTGCCCTGCTCCCCTGCCGCAATGCCCCTATCACCTGAAAGCCGGGAATCATATTGATAAAGCTCTGGTTCACCTCTACCACCATGGGGTCATCTTCAATCAGCAATACGCGCAGAGGTTGCACCATCCATTACCCCCTCATAACTGAATTTAACCAGAAAAAGGGTTCCCTGCTGGGGCCGTGAGCGCAAAATAATTTTACCTCCGGCGTTTTCCGCCTGCTGTTTGATTAAATACAGGCCCAGCCCTCTCCCCTCTGGCCGTTTGGTAGAATACCCCAGCTGAAAATAGCGGTCAAAATCCACATCAATCAGACCCGGGCCCCCATCGGCCACCCAGAGTATCAATTCCTTTTGATCCTGTTTGATCCCGCATTTCACCCAGCGCTTTTCCTGCTGGCAGGGTAATACTGCTTCCATAGCGTTTTCCAGCAGGTTCCCCATAATCAGCACGATGTCACTGGCAGTCAAATTGGCTGGCAGGGTCTTTAACTCTGATTTTCGGTCCAGTTCAAACCGGATATTCAGTTCCTTGGCCCGACCCATTTTGCCCAGCAACAGCCCGGCAATAGCCGGATCTTTGACCTGTCGCGTAAGAAAAGCTGTGATTTCCTGTTGCTGTTCCGTAATGCGGAAGATATAATCCAGCGCCTCCTGATAACGATGAAGCTGGATTAACCCGGCGATGGTATGGAGCTTATTCAGGTTTTCGTGGTTCTGCACCCGCAGGGCCTCGACAAACTTTTTCACCCCGGTTAATTCTTCCGCCAGCCGCCTTACTTCCGACTTATCCCGAAACACCGCTACCGCCCCGATGATTTTCTCCCGCCAGCGGATGGGCAAGCGATTGGAAACAATGATCTTGCGGTTAAATACCAGTTCCTGATTGAATTGACTGCTTCCGGTGCTGATCACTTCCGGCAGTGCGGTATTGGGGATAACCTCATTTATTGGACGTCCCAGCAATTCTTCCTCTGCTATGCCCAGAATTTGTCGGGCCGCAGGATTAATCAAGGTAATGCGATTTTCCCGGTCGATAGCGATAATTCCTTCATTAATAGCCGCCAGGATCGCCTCCCTTTCTTCCATCAAAGCGGCGATTTCCTCCGGTTCCAGGCCAAAAATGGCCTGCTTGACATGAGCAGCCAGATAAAAAGCACCAATAGCACCAGCGAACAGGGCGAGGATCATCGTCAGATATATACTGCTTTTCCACTCCAGCAGCACTTCCCCCAGGGAAGGGGTCAAAATCCCCACCACTACTACTCCCACCTGGGCAATGCCCCGTTCATCCTTAATCGGGACAAAGGCACGCACAGCTTCCCCGTTGACTCCCACTGCCAGAGAAGTATATTCATTATCGGCAAAGGCCGGTCCCTCATCTCCACCGGCAAAAATCGTGCCGATCCGATTGGCCACCGGATGGGATAAGCGCTTTTTGTTCATATCCAGTACCACAATATAATCTACATTGGTAGCCAGCCGAATCCGTTCCACATAAGGCTGAATAATTTTTTCTGCCCCCGGACGCCCGACATTTTGCTGAATCAAAGGAGATTGGGCCACGGTGCGGCCAATGGCCAGGGCCCGCCGCCCCAGTTCAGAACGAAAATCCTGAACTGATTGCCAGCTCACTACCACCGCCACAATGGTTACCGAAAACATGACGATCAGAAAAGCCAGCAGGGTCATTTTGGTCCGCAAGCGTATAGTCATTCCGGAAAACCTCCCTCATCCCCGCTGCTGCTATACTTCGACATTTTTAACAGCTTCCCTGCCCGAACAAGCGAAAATGTGATAAAAGTCATTGCTATTTCCAAACAGATTAGTTAAAATGGTATTTGTTATAAAAAGTACAATCCGCAGAAGGGAGAGGAAGAAATTGTCACAGCAATTCTGGCGTCGCCTGAGTCAGGCCTTTTTTGTTCTTGCCAGCCTCTGGATCGGCTATCAATTCTATCAGTTTTATCTCTACCTGGAAGGGACTGGGCCTGCTGCCAGCCGTCCCCCCGGAGTAGAAGGCTATCTGCCCATTGCCGCCCTGGTGGGGCTAAAATACTGGCTAACTACTGGTAACTGGGACCCGGTTCACCCTGCCGGCCTGACTTTGCTCCTCTTTTTCCTGGCTATTTCCTGGCTGTTACATAAAGCCTTTTGCAGCTGGATTTGCCCGATCGGCAGTTTATTCGAGAGCGTGAGCTGGCTGGGTCGGAAACTGGGCCTGCCCGGCCATAAACAGCCCTGGCCCCGCCGTCACCTGGTATTGAAAATCCTGGACTGGTTGTTGCGCAGTATCAAGTATATCTTGATGATCTTTTTCCTGTATTACATTCTCCTGGGCATGAGTGGTGAAGAACTGGCCGCCTATCTGCAAACACCCTATATGGCTCTGGCTGATGTAGCCATGTTGCAGTTTTTCCTCAGCCCGGGTACCGTTTTTTTGACGGTGGTAGGTATCTTTCTGCTGGGCAGCCTGTTCGGCACCAATCTCTGGTGTCGCTATCTCTGCCCCTATGGCGCCCTCATGGGACTTATGGGCAGCCTGGGCCTGAGCCGGATCCAGCGGGATAGCAATAGCTGCATTAACTGTCAGGCCTGTAACCGGGCCTGCCCCAACTGGCTGCCAGTGGCTGAATCCCGGCGGGTACACAGCCCCGATTGCCATCTCTGTCTGCAGTGTGTCAGCGCCTGCCCGGTTCCAGGCACCTTAAAGCCCGGTTTCTGGTCCCGCTTTACCGGCAAGGAGGCAATGACTGTCGCAGTACTGGTTCTAGGACTGTTCCTGCTGGTTTACGTTGTAGCCCGGTTGACCGGCCACTGGGATAATGGCCTCTCCATCGATTTTTACCGGCAAATGCGGGCCTTTTATACCGGCCACCCCTGATCAGTTTCCAGCACCGGTATAGCGCCTGATGCCCCGATTCCAGATCAGCACCCCGATTAGGAAAACTACCAGGCCGACCAGCGGAGTTAAAATCCCGCCGGTCAGGCCTTCTTTTTTGCCCAGCAGCAAGGCTGCCGGAAAATAGCCGGTAAAGGCAAAGGGCAATATAAAGGTGAGGATGAAACGGACAATTCCCCGATATACAGTGACAGGATAACGGCCATAAACCGAGATATTATACATAGTGGGCATCAGGGCGATATTGCCTTCAAACCAGAAGGCCAGACTGGCCAGTGCTATGAAGATGCCACCATAGACCAACGTTCCTCCTGTAACCGTCAAAATCAGCACGGGAAAATGCCACCAGCTCCAGTCCAGCCCAGCGGTTTTGGCACCATAAAGCAAAACGAGAAAGCCGCTGACCAGGCTGAGGGCTGATTCCAGTTCAATCTGTTCCAGCATTACCTGAAACAGGGAAGGGGCTGGACGAACCAGGACCCGGTCCAGTTCCCCCTGAAGAATATAGCGACGGGGAACTTCAAAGAAATTGCTGAAAAAAACATTGAACAGAGCATAGGGTAAGAGAAAAAAACCATAGAGAAACAGCATTTCCCCTTCATTCCAACCATTGAGCCTGGGAATCTGGCGAAAAATGACCAGAATCAGCACCAGACTCATAATCTGACTCATAAGATCAGCGAAAAACTGGGCAAAAAAATCTCCCCGGTATGCCAGCAGTTTCTTCAGGTACTGTTTGCTGTATCCGCTAAAAAGCCGCCAGTAATGCATGTTATCCCCCCTGTATCATTAGCCCTTTCAGAGCCCGCTGCCAGAGCAGCCGGGAAATGAAAGCCAGCACCAGAAACCAGAGGACCTGTTCCGCCAGGACCTGCCAGCCTGCAGCCGGACTGATTTTCCCCAGCCAGATCAAGGTGGGCAAATAACTGATAGAACGAAAGGGCAAAAAATCGATGATTTGCTGGGCCCAGGCAGGATAAAAGCTGATCGGAACTAACAGTCCGGAGAGCAAATCCACCAGCACTCGCTTCATCCGCTGAATGCCCGTATTATTATAGGTATAAAAAGTCAGGTAACCGGTAAGCAAATTGAGCTGGGCATTGACCAGAAAACTGCCTAAAGCCGCTAACAAAAACATCCCCCAGGCTGTCAGACTGGACGGTAATTTAAAGGGATAAAAGAGATACATCACTAAGCCGCTAGGAAGAGTAAAGACCAGAAGACGAAAAAGGGCTTCTCCCAGAGCCCGGGCCAGCTTGACCGCCCCGTAATCATAAGGCCGCAACAATTCCAGCACAATCCGCCCTTCTCGCACTTCCAGGGCGATTTCCCTTTCCAGATTATTGAAATAAAAAGAGCGCACTACCCAGGCTACGATTACGTAACTTAGCATTTCCGAATGAGTAAAACCAGCCAGGGGCCGCCTGGCAGCATAGATAGCATCCCAGAGGAAAAAATAGCCACCAATCTGCACCAGGTAGTTGAGCACACCGGTCAGGTTGGAAACCCGGTAAGCCAGCTGTTTCATGAATTCCATGCGGATCAGAGTCAGATATATTCTCATAAGGCCAGGCCTCCCTGGCGATAAATATCGGCGACAATTTCCTCAATAGGTGTCTCCTCAATTTTGATATCCAGTACCGGTAACCGGTTCAGGATAGGCTGCAGGATAGCAGCTGTTGTCACCTCTTGTTCCACAAAAGAGCCATTCCAGATCCGCCCCTCATCCTGAGCCTGCCATCTCACCGGCAGGTGGCCGCAGATCTCCTGCCAGACAATTGGCGCCACCGGTTGTTCCAGTTCAATCCGCAACTGGCGCTCCCGGCCAAATTGCTGGCGCAGGTTGTCCAGATTACCATCATAAATTTTTCTGCCCTGGTCAATAATCACTACCCGCTGACAGAGAGCTTCGATATCCCCCAGGTCATGGGTAGTAAGAAAAATGGTCGTACCGTCTTCCCGGTTTACTTCCTGGAGAAAGCGCCGGATTTCATTTTTGGCTACCACATCCAGACCGATAGTAGGTTCATCCAGGAATATCAAGGGCGGACGGTGAATAAGGGCGGCTGCCAGCTCACTGCGCATGCGCTGACCCAGGCTCAATTTGCGTACCGGAGTATGCAGAAAAGATGATAGAGACAGGCGATCAGCAAAATCGGCAATCCGCTTCTCCAGCAAAGAATCAGGAACCCGGTAGAGCTGACCCAGCAAGCGCAGCGACTCAATCACCGCCAGATCCCACCAGAGCTGGCTGCGCTGGCCAAACACCACCCCGATCTGCCGTACATACCTTTCCCTCTCCTGGTAGGGCGTAAACCCATTGACCAGAAGCCGCCCCGAGCTGGGTACCAGGACCCCGGTCAGCATTTTGATGGTGGTAGATTTACCGGCTCCATTAGCGCCGATAAAACCGATAATCTCCCCCCGCTTCACTTGCAGGTTCAGGTTATCCACAGCCCTGAGGATACGGTAGTCCCGCTGGAACAAATCCAGTACTGCTCCCCATAAACCCTCCCGGCGTTTAAACAAACGAAATTCTTTGGTTAAGTTCACAGTTTCGATGATATAGTCCATCTCCTTTTCTCCTCCTTCGCCTCCCTCATTATAACATAAAATTAGAGCCCCAGGCGTTAAGCCTGCGGCTCTAAATGAAATTGACTTACTGCTTCCTCCATTTCCCTGGTCATTTCCACCAGCTGCTCACTGGCGGTAGAAATTTCCGCAGTCAAACCCTGCAGTTGTTCACTAAGGGCTGACATCTCCTGGGCACTGGCGCTGTTTTCACCAGCCATTTCCGTAATTTTAACCATTACTGTTTCAATAGTCCTGGCCGCAGCACTAATTTCTTCTGCCTGAGCAGCCGATTCCTTAATGGCCCTGGTCAGCTCTTTGACAGCAGCAACAGCACCTTTACCAGCCTGATTAATGTTTTCCGATTCGCCAGCAATCCGTTCCACCTGATTAAACGTACTGTTCATTTGCTGAACTATGGTTTCCAGCGCCTGTCCGGTGCGCTCAGCCAGGCTGATGCCAGTTTCCACTTCTGACTCCCCTTGTACCATACCGTCAACCGCACGCTGGATGCCCGCCTGAATATCGTGGACCAGCTGGCTGATTTCCCGGGCCGCTCCTGCCGACTTTTCGGCCAGCTTTCTCACCTCATCAGCCACCACGGCAAAACCTTTGCCATGTTCGCCGGCCCGGGCTGCCTCAATAGCAGCATTTAAGGCTAGCAAATTAGTCTGTTCGGCAATGTCCACAATCACCTGGATTATCCCATCAATCTGATTGGAAGCAGCCCCCAGGCGTTTAACCTGTTCCGCAGCATAACTGACGGACTGGCGCACTTTGGCCATCCCGGCAACAGTTTCAGCCACTACTTGTCTGCTGTCACTGGCCACCTGCTGCGTCTGGGTGGCCTGATTAGCCAGCTCCTGGTTTTCTTCACTGATTTTACGAATCCCGGCAGCGGTAACAGCTACCATTTTTCTTACTTCTTCTGCCTGTTCACTTTGTTCTTCCAGCAAAGCCGCAATCTGGTTCACGCTTTCAACCAGATTCTCCACTGCACTCAGGGCCTGCTGGCTTTCTCCTACCTGGACATGGGCTTTCTGGTCAACAACCGTTATGGCAGCTGCCAGCTGACCATTGGCTTCCGCCCCATTCTCAGCCCCTGCTGCCATTTGCCGGGCAAAGTGGGTCAGATCAACGGCTTTCATTTTCATGCCTTCTACCAGAGTATACAAATGTTCTACCATTTGATTAAAGCTGCGCTCCAGCTGACCAAATTCATCCTTTCGGCCCAAATTCAATCTGGTATAAAGCTGTCCACTGGCTACCAGCTGCATTCCTGATTGCAGTTCTTTAATGGGCTTTAACAAATGGCGCTGTAAGACAAAACCCAATACCAGCGCACCTACTAGAGATAGAGCTCCTAAACCGATGGTCCGCCAGCGGAAAGCTGCAGCCAGCTGGTCATAATAGGCATTGGGCACACCCACATAAAGTATGCCGATAACTTTCCCTTCCGGGTTTTTGATCGGCTCGTAGATAGTCTGGTACATGCGGCCGACTACTTCTGCCTCACCAAGAAAGGTTTTCTGTTCTACCAGCACTTCCTGGCGAACTTTTTCAGAAACTTTTGTACCCACCGCCCGGCTGCCATCAGGCCTGCGAACATTAGTAGCTACCCGAACATCGCCCTGAAAGATGGTAACGGTATCGCCTGTTTTCTGGCCGATTAAATCCACAGCAGAATAATCATCATTGATCCGGTACTCGCCTTTGTAAAGCTGACCATCGCGAACCTGCCAGGGCCCGGGATATTTGTAATTCAGGATAATTTTACTCATTTCCAGGTCGCTTCGAAGTTTTTGTCTGGCAGCTGCCAGCAACTGGTCTTTGGCAGCTGCTGCAGTATAAAAAGCTAACAATAGCACTGCAAAAAAAGTTAATCCAACTAGTGCTGCATAAAGTTTTCTGGCATAACTCACTCCGCTTCCCCTTTCTTTTTGTTTTTAGAATTATTTCTACATTTTATGATTAAATCCTGCACAATTTTTGTTTTTTTGACAAAATTTCAACAAAAAACAAGGGATGCCTGTTACAGCATCCCTTGTTTCCTCTCTATATATTTATCCCTTTTACTTACCTTCCCCTAGCTTTCTCCTTCTTTCCAGTTCCCGCAGCTCTACCCGGCGGATTTTGCCGCTGATGGTCTTGGGCAGTGAAGTGACGAACTCGATTTCCCGCGGATATTTATATGGTGCAGTTACATTTTTGACATGTTCCTGCAGCTCCTTGACCAGGGCATCTGACGGCTGATAACCAGGAGCCAGAATGACAAAGGCCTTGACGATTTCTCCCCGCAGTTCATCGGGGCTGGCCACTACCGCTGCTTCGGCCACAGCCGGATGTTCAACCAGAGCGGACTCCACCTCAAAGGGTCCAATCCGGTAACCAGCGGAGAGAATGACATCATCCGCCCGGCCCACAAACCAGAAATAGCCATCCTCATCTTTATAGGCACGGTCACCGGTAATATACCAGTCGCCCCGCTCGGTGGCTCTGGTGCGTTCCGGGTCTTTCCAGTATTCCTTAAACAATCCCACCGGCCGTTCCGGTTTAATCCTGACAGCAATATCCCCTTCCTGACCGGGGGGCAGCTCATTGCCATCTTCATCGATAACGGAAATATAGAAGCCGGGAGCCGGTTTGCCCATGGAACCGAACCGGGGTTCAATGCAGGGCCAGGTGGCTACCATGATCACCGATTCCGTCTGGCCATAGCCATCGCGAATTATGCAACCGGTTGCTTCTTTCCAGACCTCGATGACTTCCGGGTTAAGGGGTTCACCGGCGCCGACACAATGGCGCAGGTGGGGGAATTTATAAGACTTCAGGTCTTCCAGCACCATGACCCGGTAGGCGGTCGGCGGTCCACAGAGAGTGGTAATGGGGTAAGTGGCCAGAAGTTCCAAAGTTTTCTTGGGATCGAATTTCCCGGTGGAATGATGGATGAAAATGGCAGCACCGCAGTTCCAGGGCCCGAAGATAGAGCTCCAGGCTGCTTTAGCCCAGCCGGTATCGGAGAGGTTCCAGTGCAAATCTCCAGGCTTCAGATCCAGCCAGTATTTCCCGGTGACAATATGGCCAATGGGATAGCTGGCATGGGTATGCACAGTCATCTTGGGATAACCGGTGGTACCGGAGGTAAAGAAGATAATAGCCGGGTCATCCGAACGAGTGTTGGCAGTTTCAAATACAGTGGGCTCATTGGCAATCAATTCACCATAATCCAGCCAGCCCTCGGCCTTGCCGCCCACCATAATGCAATGCTTCAAGGTCGGGCATTCATTGCGGATAGCATCCACTTTGGGGGCATTTTCAGCATCAGTTATGATGGCTACCCCTTCGGAAGCTTCAAAACGGTATTTCAGGTCTTTGGGAGTCAACTGGCTCGTCCCGGGAATATAAACAGCCCCAATGCGCATAATTGCCAGAATGCTTTCCCACCATTCCGGCAGCCGGGGTAAGAGCAGGAACACCATGTCCCCTTGCTTGATGCCCAGCTTGCTGAGAGCATTGGCCAGCTGCTGGGACCGTTCGGAAAAGTACTTGAAGGTATACTTGGCTTCATTGCCGTAGTCATCCACCCACCACATGGCCAGTTTGTCCGGATCCTGGGCCCACTTGTCCACTACATCCCGGGCGAAGTTGAAATACTCCGGCACCTGATGCTTGAACTCAGCATAGACCTTATCATAGTCCTCCATATTGGGTTTGCGCAAATCTTCCATCCCTTCTCTACCCCCTTGTCTTCTTTGTATTTTCAGCATAAACAAAAATAGACCAGCCGACAACATCGGCTGGTAAAAAGTAGATTTTCTACCCTGAATGGTGATTTGTTGTCTGTGAACAGCCATTCAGGAAGTTATTGTACATTTACACTGGATTTGTAGACTCCGGCAGTACCGCTATTCTGGCAGTAGACAATATTATGCGGGTTTGTCCCTACTTTGCTCAAGGCAAAAGCTGGCCAGGGATGACCGCAATCCACCAGCTGGGTGGGACCGGTAGGAGCGGTAACTGTTCTGATATCCGAACCATAGATTTTACCGCTACTAGCAGACCAGACTACCAGCTGGTTGGTCACCAGTTCCGCCTTGCCGATAGCAAAAGCGGTAGGAGCAGCACCACCAGGATAGCTGTTTTTAATGACTGGATATTTGGCGCCGCCGCTGATGGCATAGAGCTGCAAATCATAGCCACTGCTACTGTATAAAACATAATTGGGACTGATATCATGCAAGCGCTTGGCTCCGGATACATCCGTCTTGGTAGAATTACTGATATTATGCAATTTGATGAAATTGGTACCACCATTTAAAGTCTCATAAGCCACATGCGTAGTAGTTATACGGGCACGGGCCAAATAGGCCGCACTGGAATCTATGGTTGTTTCTGCCCCATTGGGCAAGGTTTTCATGTAAATAATCGCCCGGGAGTAACTGATTCGGCCATCAGTCCCCACCGTCTCTGTCCATTCTGACCAAACCGCCTTGCCACCAGCTACATCAGGAAAGGCTTTTTTCGTAGTGAGCCGGGAGGGGACTAAATCTGTAATGGTTTTAGTGGTTAAATCCAGGCAGAAGATTTTACTCAGTCCATTGTAAATGGTTGTGAAAACCAGATAGTTGCCATCTAGCGCCACCTCAACAATTTCTCCCACATTGGCTTTGGTAACCAGTTTTTCCACCGAAGAGTCACTGAGTTTAATCCGGGCCAGATCGCCACCACCGTCAATAAAATAGGCATAAGTCCCATCTACCTGCAGGGTCATGGCCTCCGGCACAGCCTGCATGGGGATCGGTGAAAGCAAAGCTGAACTATTGAGATTGACGGCTGCATCCCCTGGCATTAGCAAGAATATCGAGGATAGTGCAAGTGCTAACAAGGTCAAGCCGGCAGCGGCTTTAACCATTTTTTTCATTCTCTGTCCCCCTTTGTGCAATATGTTACTATTCCTTTTCGCCACAAAATTACAGATTCCTGCAAATTACATTAAAAAAATAGAAGTTTGTTCATTTTTAGCGAACAAACTTCTACTACTATAAGTAAAATTAGCGTAATCCCGACTGTATGATGATTTCAGGCACCACTTCTTCCCAGGCCACCGCCATAATATGCACTCCTCTTACTCCCGGAATCTGGCGCAGTGCCTGAATTTGTTCCACCACAACCCGCACCGCTTCCTGTTTGGGATTTTCAGCCTGTTTCAAGCGCTGGATGAGCGCATCCGGCACAATCATGCCGGAAACATTTTTTTGCATGTATTCCGCCATGCGCACCGATTTAACCGGTGTTACTCCCGCCAGGATAAAAGCCTGTTCATGTAAACCCCGTTGCCGTACCAGTTGCATAAAGCGGTCAAAGCGCTCCAGGTCAAAAATACACTGGGTCTGGATAAAACGGGCACCGGCCCGGATTTTCTTTTCCAGTCTCAGTACCCGGTACTCAAAGGGATCGGCAAAGGGATTGGCAACAGCACCGACAAAAAACTGCGGCGGTTCGCCATGTAACGGTTCACCATTGAAGAATTTGCCCTCCCGCAGGCGTTGCAAACCGCGAATGAACTGGATGGAATCAATATCATAGACATTGGCCGCAGTGGGATGATTGCCAAAAGTCTGATGGTCACCGGACAGGCAAAGAACGTTTTTCAGCCCCAGGGACCAGGCCCCCAGCAAATCGGACTGCAGGGCAATGCGGTTCCGGTCCCTCACAGTCATCTGTACAACTCCTTCTACTCCGGCAGCCTGAACGTGAAAAGCCCCGGCAATGGATGAGAGACGGCAAATGGCAGTCTGGTTGTCAGTAACATTGAGGGCATCCACATAAGGAGCCAGCAGTTCAGCATGATGGCGGATAGTGCTGGCATCCGCTCCTTTCGGGGGCCCGACTTCTGCGGTAACCACGAACCTGCCAGCTTCCAGCAACTGTTGGAGACGGCTCATAGGCTCACCTCCTCCCGGATCAGCCGCCGTGGACCTCCATCCCGGGCCAGGCGCCAGTCCTTTTCCTCCTCTATTTCCAGTAACTGCTCCAGCCGGCCCAGGGCCGTCATACGGTCGATAATGAGCTGCCAGGCACAGGGATTGTCTTTAACTTCACAGCGGCCATTCTGACTGCCACCACAGGGACCATTGAGAATGCGTTTGGCACAGCGGGCGATGGGACATATGCCACCGGTGCGGTGGAGCAGACATTGCCCGCAAAGGCCGCAGCGTTCCTCCCAGTGGCCATGGGCCACCGCACCCCCGGCAAATTTAGTATCCACCCCGGGTATAACCCAGTGGTGGGGAAATTTTTCTGCCAGAAACTGTACTCCTACCCCACAGGCCAGGGAGATGATTACCTCCACATCCTGAGCCAGGTTTTCCAGTTCCTCCAGGTACTCCCACTCACACTGGCGAATGCAGGTATGTTCTTTTATCTTCAGCGAACGTCCCTCCCCCGCTGCCAGAATTTGCAGGGAGGTGGCCAGAATCCCTGCTTCCCGAGCCCCTCCGGCCAGACAGACAGTTACACACTCGGCACAGCCCACTATCAATACCTTTTCCACTCCTGCCAGTAGCTGATAAAGCTGGCGATAGGGTTTGGGTTCAGCGACAATCATCCCCAGCTACCTCCCTTCTATTGAGCGGATTGGGTCCTAAAGCGAGAATCCGCTCTGTCATTTCCTCCACAATCTCTTTGAAGCGAGGGCCCATAGAGCCGGAGAGATTGAACATTTCTAACCGTTCCCGGCCCAGTCCCAGTTCATCCAGGATTTTTTTCGCCGCTTCCACCCTTTTACGGGCTCGCAGGTTGCCTTTCAGAAAATGGCAATCTCCCTCCAGACAGCCGGCTACAAAAACCCCATCGGCTCCCTGCAGAAATGCCTCCAGGATTACCCGCACATCTACCCTGCCGGAACAGGGCTGTTCCACCAGCCTTACTGCAGGGGGATATTGCAGACGCATGGTACCTGCCAGGTCGGCGGCAGCATAAGCACAGTAATAGCAACAAAAGGCGATGATTTTGGGCTCAAAATCCTTCATCCTACCTACCCCCTTTGCTGGTGTACGCCAGAGCCCTGACTTTGGCCGCCAGATAATCCTGATGGTAATGGGCCAGCTCCAGGGCCTGACCGGGACATTCACCCACACAGGTACCACAGCCATGGCACTGGACAGGATTGATTTCCGCCACCATATCGGCATTGATGTGCGGGACCCCGTAAGGACAGACCCGGACACAGGTAAGGCAGGCTGCACACTGCTCAGGTCTAGCCATAAAGGCCACTACTCCACCAGCTAGCAAGTGGCGGCGGGAAAGAATGGTAGCTGCCCGGGCCGCCGCCCCCGCCCCCTGGGCAATGGCTTCTGCCAGCAGTTTGGGCGCATGAGCCGCACCAGCCAGATAAAAACCAGCGGAAGGAAAATCCAGGGGGCCCAGCTTGGCATGGGTTTCCACCAGCAGACCCTGTTCATTGCGATGCACCTTGAGCAAGGAAGCAAGTTGACCCAGATCCGCCGGGGGCCGGGCCCCTGTTGCCAGCACCACCCCTTCCTGCCGGAGATTGAGCCGGGGCCAATTTTCTTCGTAGCGGAAAAAGCGGATTTTTTCCTGGCGAGCCTGGCGGTATTCTTCTTCCAGGAAACCATAGCTGCGCATCTCCCGGAAATGGATGTGAACCTGCAGCCGGGGCCAGCGGCTTTTGAGCTTGCGGGCCAACCGCAGCCCCTGCAGACAACAGGTGCGAGAACAGAAGGATACCGGACCTAAGGGCTGGGAGGCACAGAGGACAATGCTGATCCGCTCAAAAGCAGGTTGCCAGTCAGGTTCTTTTTCCAGCAGTTGGGTCACCTGCCTGAGGCTTAACCAGCCCTCGCCCAGGTTGGCCGTCAAATCCGGATCAGGTTCTGCTTCCTCCAATCCTGTTGCCACAACCACCGCTCCGTGTTCCACCACTACCGGTCCGGCAGGCGTCTCAATGCGGGAGCGGAAATGGCCCTGATGGCCTCCGATCTCGGTCAGATGCGACCGGGTATAGATACTGATCAGGGCATGAGACTGAACCCGCTGCCTCAGGTCAGCAATAACGCTTTCATCCCCGGGGTAACCAGCCAGGCCACCCAGTTCCTCCTTTTTTTCTACCAGGTGAACAGGAAAGCCCATTTCCGCCAGGTTATAGGCGGCTGCCATTCCGGCCGGTCCTCCCCCGATTATCAAAGCCTGATTCACTACTGGTACTGGATGCAGTTGCAGAGGACGATGCAGGGCCACTTTGGCAACAGCCATTTTCACCAGGTCAATGGCTTTGGCCGTGGCCGCTTCCGGTTCCAGCCGGTGCACCCAGGAACACTGATCGCGGATATTGGCCATTTCAAACAGGAACTGATTGAGACCTGCTTCCTTTAGTGCTTCCCGGAACAGCGGCTGGTGGGTGCGGATCGTACAAGAAGCCACTACTATCCGGTTCAGCTGGTGTTCATGGATGCGGTTAATAATCTGCTTCAGAGAATCCTGGGAACAGGAATATAGGAATTCCTCCGCCCAGACCACACCTGGCAAACGGGCAGCAGCCTCTACCACCCGGGGCACATTTATCACAGCAGCGATATTGATCCCACAGCGGCAGATAAACACCCCGATGCGCGCTTCCTCCTGACTAACATCCCGTTCCGGGGGATAGGTTTTGGGCTGGACCAGAGTATGACGTCCCGGGGCCAGCAGAGCGGCGATTCTGGCTGCAGCAGCACTGGCATTGGCTACTGTCTCAGGAATATCCCGCGGTCCCTGGAAAGCTCCTGCCACAAAAACCCCGGACCGGCTGGTCGCCACCGGGTCTTCCGGTGGGGTCCAGGCAAAGCCGTACTGGTTGAGCTCAATCCCGGCCGCCCGGGCCAGTTCCTTTGCCCCTGCCGGTGGCTCTACCCCTACGGCCAGCACCACCAGGTCAAATTCCTCTTCTGCTGCCTGACCCTCCCGGCTAAACTGGACCAGCAGTTTTTTTCTTACAGGGTCATATTTTACTCCTGCCACCATAGAGCGAATAAAGCGCACTCCCTGCTCCCGGGCCGACTGGACATAGCGGTCAAAATTTTTGCCATAGGCCCTCAGGTCCAGATAAAAAATGGTGGGCTCGATTTCCGGGTCATGTTCACGGGCAATGATGGCTTCCTTAACCGAATACATACAGCAGATGGATGAACACCAGGAGTTACCCCGACAGGCATCCCGGGACCCTACACACTGGATAAAAGCGATTTTACGGGGAGTCTGCCCGTCACTGGGCCTGACCAAATGGCCCTGACTGGGTCCGGTGGAACTGAGAATGCGTTCAAATTCCAGGGATGTAACCACATCAGGGTAAATCCCATAGCCCAGCTCCCCGTAACGGCGAGCATCAAACAAACTGAAACCGGGAGCCAGCAAAACCGCTCCAATGGCTATTTCCCTTTCTTCTGCCTGCTGGTCATGGGCGATGGCCTGTTTCTTACAGGCGCTCTCACAGAGACGGCATTCACAACAGCCTCCACAATTCAAGCAACGGGCAGCCTCCTGGCCGGCCAGTTCCTCACTGTATTGCTGTACCACTTCCGCAAAGGTCTGCCGTCGTTCCAGCGGATGCAATTTACTGGCCGCTACCCGGCGCTGCCGCTGCACCCGGGCCAGCTCTTCCGGGGTCCAGCGGGCTTCGGGCAGGAAGCGGCGCTCCCGGCCCTGGTAGAGATCCAGGCCGTTCAGGTAACGATCAATCGATTCCGCCGCTTCCCGGCCGGCAGCACAGGCTTCCACCAGAGTTTTGGGTCCAGTCACAGCATCGCCGCCGGCAAAAACGCCAGGCAGACTGGTGGCCAGGGTGACAGGGTCCACTTCGATAAGACGGCCCCGGGTTTTAAGACCGGGATGTTCCCCCAGGAAGGATTTTTCCGGCGCCTGGCTGACAGCGATAATCACTGCATCTACCGCCAGTTCCTCCTCCGAACCGGGAATACCCCGGGGCTGCCGCCGCCCGTCCGGTCCAGGAGGCCCCAGCTGGTTTTTCTGGATTTTAATCGCCTGAACCCGCTCTTGACCCAGGAAGGCTAATGGGGAAGTCAGGAAACGGAATTCCACCCCTTCCTCCCGGGCTTCCACCACTTCTTCCGGTAAAGCAGTCATTTCCTCTTCCGTGCGCCGGTATATAACAGTCACTTCTTCTGCCCCCAGGCGCAAGGCGGTACGAGCAGCATCCATAGCGGTGTTGCCGCCGCCGATCACCGCCACTTTGCGCCCCAGGGCAGGTCTTTCCCCTAATGCTACCTGGCGGAGAAAGCTGACCCCGTGATAGATACCATCCAGTTCTTCCCCGGGCAATCCCAGAGTCTGAGGCTCATGGGCACCGATGCCCAGAAACACCGCCTGGAATCCTTCTTTTTCCAGGAGACTGGTGATAGTTCTTTCCCCACCGATGGGACTATTAACCCGAATTTCTACCCCCATACGCTGAACTAGCTCGATTTCCTTCTGCACCAGAGCTTTGGGCAAGCGATATTCGGGGATACCAACCTGCATCATACCTCCGGCTACCGGCAAGGCCTCAAAAACCGTAACCTGATAACCCCGTCGGGCCAGGTGATAGGCACAGGAAAGACCTGCTGGTCCAGACCCCACCACCGCTACTCGTTCCTGCCGCCTGATAGCCGGACGTATATCTTCATCCCTGAGTTCTTCCAGCACCTTGACCCCAATAAAGCGTTTGATCCGACTAATGGCCACCGGTTCCTCTACCTGCCCCCGCTGGCAAACCTGTTCACAGGGATGGTGACAGACGGTACCGCAGATGATGGGAAAAGGAATAGCCTCACGAATAATATCCCAGGCCTCCCGCCAGCGCCCCTGGGCCGCCAGGGCAACATAGGCGTGAACATTGATTCCGGCTGGACAGGCCAGACGGCAGGGACTGGTCCCCCGCTTGCTGATCAAATATTTATTAGGCACTGCCTGGGGAAAAGCTTTATGCACAGCTTTGCGCCGGTTCAGGCCCTGGTTAAACTCAGCGGGCAGTTCCACCGGACAGACCTGTTCACATTCCCCGCAGGCAGTGCATTCTTCCTCTTTTACATAGCGGGGCCGCACCCTCAGCCGGGCTGTGAACTGACCTGGCTCTCCCTTTAACTCCAGTAAATCGGTGCAGGTAGAGAGGCGAATATTGGGATGATTCAGAGTATCAGTCATTTTGGGACCTAACAAACACATCGCGCAATCATTGGTGGGAAAAGTTTTATCCAGCTGGGCCATGGTTCCCCCCAGACTGGGGCCGATGGTGACCAGATGAACCAAATGCCCGCTTTCCGCCAAATCCAGGGCGGCAGTCATCCCCGCTGGTCCGCCCCCTACCACCAGAGCTGCTCCTATCACTTGTTCCGGTTTCATCTGCTCACCCCCAGTGCTGCCACAATCAATTCTGTAAAATAGCGAACCGGCAGCTTTTTGCTGCCCCCTTGCCGCCAGGCCAGATTGGCATAACAGAGGGGACAGGCAGTAACTATTTCCGCAGCTCCGGCCTGTCGCGCAGCCTCCACAATCTTTTTAACCAGTTCGGAAACAACCTGGCCATGGGGCACGGCCATGCTGCCCCCACAACAAGCGGTTTTGTAGGACCAGAGCACAGGTTCTGCTCCCAAAGCCAGCAACAGCTGATCAAGCCGCCGGGGCTGTTCAGGATCATCAAAGGCGATTTCCGCTGGTCGTACTAACAGGCAACCATAATAAGGCGCAATTTTGCGCCCGGATAGCTGTCCCCGGGCCCGTTTCTCTATTTCCTGTAAAAGCCCGGCTTCAGTCATCAGTTCCAGCAGATGCCGGATTTTCAGGTCCGGTCCGGCCTGACGGGCCAGCACGTTGTAACAGGCAGCACAAGGGACCAGCACTTCTCCCAGCCCCGCCTTGCGAGCCTGCTTTAAATTGCGCTGAGCCAGGGCCTCCCCTACCGGTGGCAACCAGGCATGGCCCGGGGTTGCTCCACAGCAATTCCAGTCCGGTACTTCCCTGACCTCAATCCCCAGCAGAGCCAGGGCCTTGCGGGCAGTATCTTCATAAAGCTGGGCTGTGGAATGCAGGGAACAACCGGGAAAATATCCGTAAACCATTCTATGCCCTCCCTTCCCGCTGCAGCAAAGCCGCTACCTCAGATCGCCCCTGAATGGGCTGGGGCAGAAGACGTAAATTGCCCTGCCTTAGCAACTGCCAGCCCAGAGCCAGGTCCGCCAGCCAGCGGCCGGTCCGCCATTTATACCCCAGTATCATACCCAGTTCATAGACCCGGCCCCAGCGGGCCACACTGGCTAGAAAACTCTGGTAAAAAGCCGGCAACGGGGATGGGGTTACCATTTTCTGCAGCCAGGCTTTCTGTTTCAAACTAGCGGTAACTTCCCCCGCATCGATTCCGTTTGGACAGCGGGCAGCACAGGTACCGCAGTGCAAACACAGCCAGAGGCGATTGGACTGTAGGGCCTCTCCTTCTCGTCCCAGCAACAACAGTTCCACCAGCCGGGCAGGTCCGATGTCCGTCCAGGGAGCTACCGGACACCCGGCGGTACACTTCTGACACTGGTAACAGCCATCAACTGGCAACATACCGGTCACCTCCTCGTGTTGCTTTAATTACATGCAAGGGACACTCCAATTCCTCCCCCTTCCCGGTAAAATGTCAATACCGCCTGCTCAAGAACAAAAAAAGACAGGTAAACGGTTAAAACCATTTACCTGTTAAATGTCTTCTTATCTGTCGCGCAACAGTCCCAGCTGTTCCAGTCTGCGATACAAAGTGCTGCGGGCTACTCCCAGTTCCCGGGCCGCCCGGGCCAGATTACCCTGACAGCGCTTGATGGTATTGAGAATGGTTTCTTCATCCAGGGAGCGCCGCATGGTTTTGCTATTTACCGGCTCCAGCCGAAGGGATTTGCCCTCCATGAGAAATTCCGGTCCTAGCTCCGCCGGGGTCAACCAGGGCCCCTGCGCTACATTGACTGCCCGTTCGATTACATTTTCCAGCTCCCGCACATTCCCCGGCCAGGAATACCGCACCAGCAGCTCTTCGGCCCGGGGATGAAAGCCCCTGATCTGCTTACCCAGCCGCTCAGTCAGCTGTTGCAGGAAAAATCTAGCCAGAGGCATGATATCATCCGGGCGCTGGCGCAAGGGCACCATCTGGATGGTCAGGACATTCAAACGGTAGTAGAGGTCAAGGCGAAAACGCCCTTTTTCCACTTCCTCCCGCAAATTCTTGTTGGTAGCCGCAATCACCCGTACATCCACCGGAATAACCTGCTGGCCCCCAATACGCATCACTGTCCGTTCCTGCAAGACTCTGAGCAAATGGGCCTGCATTTCCAGGGGCATTTCCCCGATTTCGTCCAGAAATACTGTCCCGCCATCAGCCAGCTCGAATTTACCGGAGTTACCACCCCGTTTGGCCCCGGTGAAGGCTCCTTCCGCATAGCCGAACAGCTCAGAACCGATCAGTTCCCGCGGCAGGGCGGCACAGTTGATAGCGATGAACGGTCCGCTGGCCCTCGGCCCGGCATTGTGAATAGCCTGGGCAAAAACCTCCTTGCCGGTGCCGCTTTCCCCCAGCAAGAGCACGGTGGAATTGCTGCGGGCCGCCTGGCGAGCCAGCTCCACTGTCCGCAGAAAAGCCGGGTTAGTACCGATCAGGTCATTAAAACTGAAGCGGGCCCGGGCTCCCACCATTTTAGATACCAGCTGTCTTACTTTCTGGATTTCCCTGACCACCACTACCATCCCCACCAGCCGTTGCTGGCTGTTATAAATAGGCCGGCAGGAGACAGTACAGTGAATCTGCCCCCGCCAGCTTTCCTGTTGCCACTCCTCCTCGGAAATTTCCTCTGCCCGGGTCAGGGCCCGGCTGACAGGGTTGCCTTCCCCCAGGATTTCGTCTATTTTCTGCCCAATGGCCCCCTCGCTGTTTAACCGCAAAATTCGGGCCGCCGCCTGATTCAAACGGGTTACCCGACCTTGCTCATCCAGAGCCAGTAATCCTTCTGAGATAGCCTCCATAATGGCGCTCTGATAACGATTTAACACCGTCATTCTCTCCAGCGCCCGATTGATTTTTAACTGCCCCTCAATGGCCTGGGTGGCTGCAACCACCATACCCAGGGTGTGACTGTGCACCTTTTCGAAACTGCCCGTCATGCTGATAGCGCCCAGAGGTTGGCCAGCCAGGCCCATAATGGGAGCGGCAGAACAGGTCCAGGGATGCAGGCCCTCAAGATAGTGTTCGGCAGCAAAAACCTGAATAGGCCGAAGTAAGCGCAAAGCCAGCCCGGTGGCATTGGTGCCGCTCACCCCTTCCGCCAGGCAGGCACCAGGCACGAGACGACATTCACGAGCCAAACGCAGGGTTTCCGGGTCCCCAACGCTTTCCAGCAAATAGCCCTCTTCATCCACCAGGGATACGATAAACCCGGAGCCCTGGACAAAAGAGTAGAGAGATTTTAAATAGGGAGTAGCCAGATTGATTAACTCTTCCCTTTCCCGCCGCCGGCTGAACAATTCTTCCTTGCCCAGCACCAGCGGTACTTTTTTTAGCTCCGATTTGATCCCGGCCTGGCGGGAACGCCGCCAGGACTCGGCTATTTCCGGCCTCAGGTGCTCCTGGTTTATTCCAGCCCGGCCCTGACGCTGAAATTCCAGCCAGGCCTGATACAAATGGTCAGAGAGCAGATGTACCATCCCGCACTCCCCCTCTTGTTCCTGTCTGCACAAAAACAGAACCGGTCCTGTTCGGACCGGTTTGCCCATTCCACCCTATGCGCCTTTTTCCCCACCAAACCTGTTGCATAAGCGTCCGCCCCTTTTTCCCCCTTTGCTTTCAATGTACCTTTTTTTCAGCAAAATTGAAACAGCCGGGCGGCCAATGGTCAAAATCAGCAGTTAAAGGTCATGATAAATCGGTTTCGCAGAGGGGACAGCGGTCATCCCACTCAGACCAGCACTGGTTGCACATAATCAAACCACAATCACACAGTTTTACATCCAGAGCTGTCTTTTTCTCCTGGCAGGCTCGGCAGAAATAGACGGCCGTAACCGAAGTTACAATCGCCCCCCGCCGCACCTCCTTTAACTCCATTTTCTGCACCAGGCGCAATTGGGGCTTTTCCGGGCCAGGCAGCACTTCCGGCATCCCTTCGGGATAGCGAATTTTATCCACCGCCATCTTCCATTCCTCCTTTCCGCCGCTCCTGCTTTCGGCTGCTTTTGACTATTATCCTAGCAAGAGCAATGCCCGCTGCGGGCCTTATCGGCGAAAAGAAGTTTTTCGTCCCTCAATGGTTATTCAGGCAGTTTAATTGTTATGCGGCCTCTTCCCAGTGTCCCAGCATCTGTTGCATACTGTCTTATCCCGCCAGCAGCAAGGCACATACTTCAGGCACCTTCTCCCAGTAGTTTACAGCCTTATTTAGTTTGGCGGCGTATTTCTCCTGGTTCCAGCCTTCTTTGCGGTAAAAATAGCGATTGGCCAGGCGCCAGAATTTCTGGGGAAAAGTGAGAAAAGCAGCGATCACCGTCTTTTCCTCAGCTGACAGGGGGCGTATCTCCTCATAAGCGGCCAGAATGGCTTCTGCCTTTTCCCTCTGCCAGCCCTGGCGCTTCATAGCCCGTTGCAACAACCGGGCCACATCGGCTGCTGGTAAGTCCTGGCGACAATAATCGAAATCGATTAAATAAGCATGCCCATCCGGATGAATGATGAAATTACGGGCCGCCACATCCCGATGGATAAAAGCCTGAGCTCTTTCAGCTTCACTAGCCACCACCTGGTACTGGCTGCTGTTGAGTACTTCCAGAGCCTGCCTGGCCAGTTGCAAACCCCGGGGCAAAGCCTGCAAAAATCCCCGTTCAAAGGAATTGAGTTTTCCCTTCATGGCCAGCAGTTTTTGAAAAGCCTGCAACTCCTCAATCCTTTCCTCATATTTTTCCGGCCAGGCCCAGTACATGGTTTTGGGCCGGCTGCCCGGCGGTGGTGTCAGCCCATGAGCCACCTGATGCAAAGCCGCCAGGGTCCGGGCTGCCTGCAAGCAATCCTGCCGGCGGCGAAAATCACAGCCCCTACCTTGAACCCAGCCCGTGGCCAGCCAGCTCTCTCCCCCCTCCTGCCAGATTGCTTCGCCCTGCCCTGTCAGTACCAGGGGAGCAAACCAGGGAAACTGCTTTTGTTTTAAATACTGAAGGGCAGCTGTAATAAACGCCAGTCGTTCCGGACTGGTAGTAGGTCGTTTTAAAGCAAATTCCCCTTGCCGGGCCCGCACTTTCCAGACTGTATCATTGATTCGTCGAAACCTGGCTTTTTCCCAACCGTAAGCCTCTGCTATTCTTTTCATAAAAAAATTCCCCCTTTGGCACAGTTTATGCCCGGGGGAAGAAAGGAGTTATTTTTTCTTTTTTCTTTTTGCTTTCGCCTTTTTCTTCTTTTTCGCCTGTTCAGCCAGTTTTTTCTGGGCCTCGGCCTTGAGCCGTTCCTGCTCGGCCAGGTATATCCGCCAGTCTGGCAGTTTCCCCTGCAGAATAGCTCCCGTCGGCGTGAGAGGTACCTTGAGGGCCAGGACCTGGCCCTCAAGGTCTGCCCCATAGACTACATCCCCCATTGCTGCCGGTGCCGCCAGCATAAAGGCATCCCCTGTCTTGTACTGCCAGCTGAGGCGGCCATTCTGAGCATCGATCCCAATTAAGCCACCATAGAAGGTGTTCCAGACCAGCTGACCACCCACCAGAACGGGTCGGGTATCATAGATGGTCTTGCCGCTATTAAATTGCCATAATTCCTTGCCGGTCAGAGGATGATAAGCATACAAGCGGCCACTGACAGCATTAACAAATACCGCCTGTCCCTGTACCAGCGGTGCACCATAGCCTCCTGCCAGTTTGGCCTTCCAGGCCAGTTTGCCGTCCAGCTGGTCCAGAGCAAAGAGGGAATAGCCGCCCTGGCGTTTGTCCGCAGGGGCAACGGCATAGACCAGCCCATACCCTACCGCCATCGGTGCGGTAGCCGGAGCATAATAAAATCCGCTGTTGATCAGGGTCTTCCAGAGAAGCTTGCCGCTATCGGCCGCCAGGGCATATACGTAACCATCGTTACTACCTACAAAAAGACGGTTACCAGCCAGCACCGGCTGGGCCCGTAGACCCCCGCCGGTTTTATAGTTCCAGACAATCCCACCATTTTCAGGAGCCAGTGCCACTACCTGCCCGGTAGCCAGGGCACAGATCAGGTACTTGCCGCTCCATATCGGTGTAGCCAGGGAACCCGCCGGTAACTTAACCTGCCAGAGCACCTGGCCTTCGTCATTAACAGCGGCAGCCCAGCCATCCACTGCCACAGCCATGGCTCCCTCAGGGAAAAGCACTGCTCTTCCCACCAGAGCCTCCCCTTCCGGGCTCACCTGGTATGACCAGAGACGGTTACCGGTGAAGCGGTCCAGAGCCGTCAGTTGCCCATCACTGGAAGTAACCAGCAGTTGTTTGTTCCAGGGCAGTGGAGCAGACTGGACACTGCCCTTTACTTCAGCCTGCCAGAGCAGAGCCGGTTGACCGGTAACCTGGAAGGTTTGATTGAGATGGTAGACCTGGCCGCCGGAAAAAACCAGGCGAACTGTAGCCAGATGCTGACCAGGGGTAGTAATCTGCCAGTTCAGCTGCCAGCTGCCATCAGGCCGGGGAGCGAGTTTCTGCCAGTTGCCAGACCGGTCTACCCGGGCTTCAATACGCTCAGGACGTTCTTCCCCGGATAAGCGCAGGCTGATTCCCGTAGCCGCAGCCTGCACTTCCGCTCCTTGCAGGTTAACAGTTTCGCGAGCTGAAACTTCCGCCAGCTTTTTCAGCCAGGGGAAACCGATCTGCTTATGCCAGAGGGTCAATTTCCCCTCTTTGATTTGAACCAGGGCATAGCCACCATCCACAATGGCTTTCACCATAAAAAAGGGACGACCATTGCGGTTCCACTGCAGGTGGCTGTGGCCATGTCCGGCAAAATAGGCCAGAACATTATAGCCTTGCAGTATTCCCAGTACCTGATCCTCATTATCGATAAAGCGGTTACTAAAAGCCAGCGGATGATGGCTGAAAACCAGCACCGGCGTACCAGGAGCCAGCCGGGCCAGGTCAGCTTGCAACCAGCTGAGCTGGGGTCCATCGATATGGCCATGGGTAGCACCAGGGATAGCTGAATCCAGGATAATAAAATGGTAGCCCTTATAATCAAAGGAATAATAGCTTTTGCCTCCCTGCCCGAACAGCCGGGCCCAAACGGGTTTGGTTTGATCACTCCAGCGGCTGTCATGGTTGCCCAGGGCGTTGTACAAAGGCACCTTTAGAGGGCTGACCGCCTGGCGATAAGCATTGATTTCCCAGGCCAGTCCTTTTTCCGTCATATCACCCATGTGAATGACAAAATCCAGGGCCACAGGATTCTGGTTGAGTTCAGTTACTGCCAGCCTGGTTCGGGCCAGGCCTGTACTAAAACCCACATGGGAATCGGTAATTACAGCAAAGGTTAAGTCCGCAGCCGGATCCAGGTAGCCCTGGTAGACTGCCGCAGCCACAGTTTCGGAAGCCCGGGCCAGCCCAGGCCAGCACCAGGCCAGAACCAGGCTCAAGAGGAATATTAACTTTCGCATAACTCCAGTCCCCTTTAAAAACAAATTTAATGTAAATAAAGTTTTATTCTATCTATCTCTTTTTCTAAAAGAAATCGGCGAAAGGCTGTACTTTCCTGTAAAGCTGCCAGCAAACCCGCTTCCAGTTTACGGTCTCCCGGCCCTTTCCCGGGTCCTTTTTGCAGAATCAGCTCTTCCTCTTCTACTTCTAATATTTGCAGAAAATGACGGGCCTGTAATACCTGCAGACCAAGAAAAACAGTTTCCACCGTTTCCCCCAGCCTGGCTGCCGCCTCTTCCAGGTTAATCCGCCCCAGAAAGGGAGGCAAAAGGGCCAGGTTATGTTTCAAGAGTGCCAGCAAATTCTGGAGGAAATCATCAGCCCTGCCCAAATCTGCTCTGCCAAAAGCCAGTACCAGCCGCCGGGCCCCGGTCAAGGCCAGCATTTCCCGCAGCTGGCGTTCCGATGGCGGTGGTTT
This sequence comes from Carboxydocella sporoproducens DSM 16521, assembly GCF_900167165.1. Lineage (NCBI taxonomy): Bacteria > Bacillati > Bacillota > Clostridia > Eubacteriales > Clostridiales Family XVI. Incertae Sedis > Carboxydocella > Carboxydocella thermautotrophica. The sequence goes on from NZ_FUXM01000006.1 coordinate 58,284, forward strand.
CAACAAAACCAGGGTTTCTGCCCTGACTGGCGGAGTATACCCTTCACCCCACTGATAATACCAGCTCTCCTGCCAGAGCGGCAGTTGCCGCCCTTCCTCCCTCCAGTTGCGCCAGTCCTCAATAACCAGATTGAGGGCTGGCTGTGGTCCCGGCAGGGTGCGAGCCAGAAAATCCAGGCAAATCAGCTGCGTACTTTCCCTCTGCCAGACTGGCTGCACCAGCAAATCCCCCCGGGTTCCCGGCACAATTTGTTCTGCCCGTTCCGCCGCCAGCCACCAGTTCAACGTTTGTCCTATTCCCTGCTGTCTGATGGTAAGCTTCAAATGGCGTTGAGCCAGGACCTGGGTCGAAACTATCTCCACCCCTTCCAGTAAAAATACAGGAGGGGGATTGCCTGGTCCAAAAGGCTTCAATTCCTGCCATTCCCGGGCCAGTTCCGGGCTTAACTCGGTCAGATTGAAAGGTAGATCATACAGCAGGGTTGTAGTGGTCGGCAGATTTTGCTGCTGTTGCACCAAAACCGATTTGAGAGTGGTGGTAAAAGCTTCCCAGTTCAGGCGAGGCAGGGAAAATCCGGCTGCTTCCGCATGACCGCCATATTTCTGCAAATGAACTTCAGCCTGTTGCAAAGCCTCCCGGCAATGGTAACCTGCCGGTGCCCGGGCAGAACCGGTCAGGGTTTCCCCATCTTCCTTCAATCCTGCCAGCAATACCGGCACCCGATATTTTTCGCAGAGGCGCCCGGCCACTATTCCCAGTACGCCATGATGCCAGTGCGGCTGCCAGAGCAGAATGGGTTCACCCGGTTGCCAGCCCCTCAGGCGCAATAATTCTTCCGCTTCCTGCCCCATTTCATCCCCGATGGCTTTGCGTTGCCGGTTCAGCAATTCCAGCCTGCGGGCAATTTCATCTAACCTGGTTTCATCACGGCCAATCAACAATTCTACCGCCAGGCGAGCATGGTCCAACCGCCCGGCGGCATTGAGCCTGGGTGCCAGTTGAAAAGCTATCAGCTCTTCATCAATCTCCTCCTGCCGGTAACGGGCCAGCAGCAGGCCCAAACCGGGATAAACCTGATCGGATTGCAACAGCTGTAAACCCCGTTTCACCAGTGTACGGTTATCCCCCAGCAAAGGTACCACATCAGCGACCAACCCCAGGGCTACCAGCTGTTCCAGTTCTCTTTCCTGACCCGCTCTCCCGGCCAGCTGATAGAGCTGACGCACCAGATAATAGGCTACACCGACACCGGAAAGCCAGGCAGCCGGATGGGCGGGTTGATCCAGCAGGTGAGGATTGATCACCGCCTCTGCCGCCGGCAGCCGTTCCGGTGGCAGGTGGTGATCAGTAATCACCACCTTGAGCCCTAGCTCTCTGGCTCGCCGTACTTCTTCTTCATTGCTCACTCCGCAGTCACAGGTGAGCACCAGCTGGATCCCGGCAGCCGCTGCCTGTTCCAGCCGCTCCTTATTTAATCCATATCCTTCCTCAAACCGGTCAGGTACGTGGTACTCCACCTTTGCCCCCAGAGCTTGCAGGGCCCGGTACAGAACAGCGGTAGCAGTGACTCCATCCACATCATAGTCCCCATAGACCAGGATAGGTTGCCCCATTTCGATGGCCTGCCAGACCAGGCTGGCGCCGGTTTCCAGCTGGGGTAAATCCAGCGGAGAGCTCAACTCCGCTTCTGGCGGCAATTCAGTCCAGCCCCGCTGCCAGAGGAGCTGGGCCAGATAAGGTTTGCTGCCTGCCAGTTCCTGCAGTTCAACCGGCATCGGCCGGAGGTTACGCAACTGAAATCTGACCTCTCTCACCAGCTTTCCCCCTCAACCAGTTGCCAGCTTAAATCCTCCAGCCCCAGTTCCCTGGCTGGATCCAGCTCTTCAGTAATCTGACCCTGACAGAGAGGGCGGTATTCACAACTGCGACAAACCTCCTCCACGCCTACAGGCGGATAATCGGCAGCAGCAATTGTTGCCTGGATTTCCGCCAGCACCTGACTTAAACGTTCTTCTGCCTCGGCCAGAAACTTTTCCTTTCCCGGTATGACTACCCGCTGGGCCGGATAGCGGGGATTCCAGTAGACCAGGCTAACCTCGGCATCAGGGGGCAAACCCAGATAGTTGCGACCACAGCGAGCGGCTACCAGCAGGTAGAGGCGGGTTTGCCAGCGTTCTGTCAGCAGTTTCTCTTGCAGAGGAGCAGCCTGAGTCTTCCAGTCATAAATTAGCAGGCGGCCATCGGGAATTTGCACCAGCAAATCATATTTAACCAGCAAAGAACCCCAGGGACTTTGCCAGCGCAATTCCTGTTCGGGATAATAGCTGTACCCGTCCTGGCGGGACCAGGTTGCTGCCAGGGCAGCCAGCCACTGGTTCAGGTTGCTTTCCCCCACCGGCGGTACCTGTCCGGTCAGGTAATATTGCTGGGCCAGGCGATGGAAAGTTAACCCCCGTTCCAGCTCCCGCAGGCTTTCTTCATTTTTTCCCCATACCGTGGGCCAGTAGAGAGCATCCACATAGCGATAGCGAAAACGGCGCCGGCAGGTGAGAAAGGTTTCCAGGGCTGCCTGACTGAAGGTCAGCTGCTGAAATAACTGTTTCTTATTTCTATTCATATATTTTCCCTCCTGCCACCCGTACGAAGTTTGCCATCTCTTTCCAGAAAGTCGGAGCTTCTGAATCTCTCGGTTTTCCATTTTTATCCTGATACTCCCGCGCCCTGGTAATGATCAGACGTTTTTTGGCCCTGGTTATGGCTACGTAAAATAAGCGCAGTTTTTCTCTAATCTCCTCCAGTTTGGCCTCTTCAAGGGGATTACCGGTAATTGCCATTCCCTGCAGCTGTTTCAAATAGGCTTTTGCTTCTGCATTCAGATTGATAATTCTGCCAGGAAGTTTATATTCACTGCGACTGTAATGATGCAGTTTCCCCGTATAGGGATAGGCATTGGTAGCGATGACAAAGACAATATCCCATTCCAGCCCTTTGGCTTTATGACAGGTACAAATAGTTACACTCTTTTCATCAATGCTATCCATCATTTCTTCTACTTTGAGGGCAAATTTCTTGAGGGCAGGCTCGAGAACAGGCAAATTGCTGGCTATTTCTTTTAAACGCCACTCCGGGTAAAGCTGTAACTGGTAGCGGATGTTGCCCGCCAGGTTATGGGCGAGGGCCAGTTCCTCCTTTTTCAGCTCCAGGTCCTCGGCCAGATAGAGCACCAGCTGGTCAGGTACCAGGCGCAGGGAAGCCTCCAGCCAGTCCCGCACCTGTCTTAACCCCTGCTGCAGCACCGTATAGGCCTCCTGGCTCTGCAGGGCATCCAGCAATTCCAGGGTCTGTTGCTGCCCGGGTGGATAAAGCAATTCTTCCGGCCGGTAACCCTGTAAAAAGGTTAACAGGGTCTCCCTGTCCCCGGGTTCCAGTTCCAGGGCGAAAAAGTCCTGCCAGAGCTCGATCCAGGCTTTCAAGTCATCGGGAGAACCCAGATATTTTAGCCCCCGCACCAGGCCATACATGGCCCGTTTTAAATCACTGCCCAGATCTTCTCCCACAATCCGGGCCGCAATCCCCTCCTGGGCCAGCGTCTCGGCCATTTTGGCCCCGATTTCCCGGGTGGGCACTAGAACAGCGATACTCTCACCGGGATAAGTCTTCTGAGCCAGGGCGATATATCTGGTCACCCCCTGGTATTCTTCCTCCCCATTCCGGTAGGTACACATGACTACCGGAAAACCGCCCACTACCGGATTGGGCCTGCTGTCCCCCGCCGGAGCCAGTTGAATAAACTGGGCCTCCAGGGCATTGCGACAGGCCGCAACCGGGTATTCCTCTGTTACCCAGCGCACCAGCCAGTTGGCGGTATCAATCACCTGCTGGCAGCTGCGACTGGCATAAAGCAGATCGACTTTCTGAACCAGGGGGTCACGGCAGTAGGCCCGGTACAGTTCCGGCTCCGCTGCAGTGAAGGTGCCCATAATGGCCTGGTTGGAATCTCCTACCCGAACCAGATTGCCATGGGAAGAGGACAGTAAACGCAGGATTTCTTCCTGCAAAGGGTTGGAATCCTGGGCTTCGTCCTCGAAGATGTACGTCCATTTTTGACTGAGCCGCTGGCGAAGCTGCTGATCCAGGCGCAACAAATCCCGGGCCTTGAGGATCATGTCATCAAAATCAATCCCCCCTTCCCGGCTGAGCTGGCGCTGGTAAACCAGATAGACTTCCAGCAACCAGCCCAGGGGGTTATCCGGTGGCAACGTCCCGATCCAGTCTGCTGCCTGCGGTTCCTGCACTCCTCGTCCTTTCAAGGTCGAAATGCCGGCCAGGAGAAAATCGGCGACTTGCTCACGCCATTTCTCCAGTTGCCGGAGGTCAGGCTGATTACCCAGGGGGCCTTCCCAGCGCTGCCGCTGTTTGCGCATCCAGTCATTGATAATCCCTTTAAGGATATGTTTCCTCTGCTCCTCGTCTATAATATTGAAATCTTTATTAACCAGAACTACCTCGGTTTTTTCCTGCAAGATCTGCACTGCCAGGGAATGAAGGGTCCTGACCTCGAATTTGCGCTTGCCTTCGATGCCCTTTTCGGCCAGAATCCTGCTGATTCTCTGCCGGAAGTTGCTAACAGCGGAATTCATCGCCGTCACGATCAGGATTTTGCCCTGGCCAACGGCCCCGGTGGCGATCAGATCTGCCGCCAGATGGGCCAGGACATGAGTTTTTCCCGCTCCTGGCACCGCCGGAACCGCCAGCCGTCCTCCCCGGTAGGCCATGACCAGATCCTGGCCCGGCCGCCAGTTAATTGCCATCAGCACCACCCCCTGTCTGAGCCAAACTGAGGACAAAGTCCAGGAAGGGCCCTTCCTGCTCTATCCCCTGGGAGTTGTAAATACTAATTCCCAGATAAAGATGGTGGCAGCGGCTGAACAGGGCCCAGGCCATCCGGTTGGCCTGTTCTTTGCGCCAGTTCTGGTCAGTATCGTCCTGCCAGATATCCTCTGCTTCCCGATCCCTGGCCAGCAGCCAGGAGTTGACCAGCTCCTTGGCCGGTCCCTGCCACCAGGCAGGCGCAGTCACATCCAGCAAAAAGACATGCTCAGCTGTGAACCCCCGGTCCAGAAAGGAGCTGACGGTACCCAGCAAAAGCCCCTGGCCTCTCTCCACCCAGGGCGCCACTTCCAGAACTTCCTGGGCCAGGGTCCCTTTGAGAATCATCTGAATAAAGGCCTGGTCGGGCTGGGTTTCATCCCCATAGGCCTGGGCCAGGGCCCGGGGTAAGCGCAGGGCAGCCGCCAGCAACCGCCGCACACTCAGCAGATCCTCCTCCTGTAAAGGCAGAGGAGCCAGAATCTCACCAAAGGCCCGTTGCAGGAAATGGGCAATGGTCCCCGGCTCCTGCCGATAGGAACGCAACCACTCCTGCAATCTCTCCCATCTCTCGCTGAGAGCAAAACCGAGACGGCGCCGCAGCTGGTCCTGATCCAGATCCAGCTCTTCCACCCCGTTTCTGACCAGCTCCCGGGCCAGTAAACGGGCCCGCAGGGGGTCACATTGAAGAATCAGGGCCAGGGAGTGGGCCAGATCATCCTCGGCAACGGCCAAATGCCAGCGGGGATGGGCCAGAACCGCCAGGGTGAGCAGGGCCCGGACCAGAGGCTGGTCCAGTAACCGCCAGCCAGTGGCAAACTTGCGTACCGGTATGCCCTGGCGCTGGGCCCAGTTCTCGATGGCCGTTTCCAGAATGGCATCTGACACCGGAAGAAGCAGGGCTATCTGATCCCATTCTACCCCTCGAGCCCGCAGCTCCAGGATCCGGGCGGCAATCAATTCCAGCAGCTCAGGCCGCCAGCTGGCCTCTATTTCCTGGATTTGCGGGAGGGTTGGCCTCCCACCTATTTGCCGGCAATTCGCCCCTGCCATTTCCTGCAGGCGGGCCCAGGCCAGCTCCGGCGCCCCTCCCCGGATACGCCCCAAACCGCCTTCCGGGTTGATGGTAACCAGCCATTGCTCTGCTTTCAACAGCAATTGCAGCACCAGATCCAGAGCAGTGGGCACCAGTTCTTCGGCATCATCTATGATCAAACCCCGATAACGTCGCAATAGTTCCTGCCGATAGTTCGGCTCAGGGAGCAGATAGCGGTGATATAGTTCCACCGCCAGGGAATAGTCGATCATCCCGCCCGCCAGACACTGCTGGCGAAATTCCTGCCCTACCGCCAGGGCGGCTTTCAGTTCCTCCTGCCGGTCTACTGCTGCCGGCCAGCCTGTCAGCAAACGTTGCAAGGCCTCCTCTTCCTCCAGGCCATTAACAGCAATGAGATTCAGTAAATCCAGCACCTGTACTGCTAGCTGAGCAGTGGTAGCCACGACTTTCAGCAGTTTACCCTGGGCCTTGGCTCTGTCCACCAGTCTGGTAACCAGATAGTGGGCAGTTTCTGCGGAAAGAAAAAGGGGATCATCCCCTTTTAACGCTGGCTGCCTGGCTTTTAACTGCCACCAGTAAAGGGCAATTTCCCGCTGGATAAAACCAAAATAAGTATAGATTTCCAGATTACCCGCCTGAGGCAAAATCAATTGCTGTCGCCACCAGCTCACCCGCCGGGCGGAAGCCAGCAAAACCAGAATCCGCTCAGTGAGCATGCCTTCCTCCAGCCACTGGCGGTAAACCCGTAAGCACTCTGCTGTCTTACCGGCGCCATAAGGTCCTGATAATAGCTCTTTCAACCTGTTCTCCCCTTTAATGCAAACTTATGTTCTATACTATTCGTCCTTTAAACTGGAAATCCTGCCGGTTATGGAAAAATTTTTAGTCAAGGAAACGGCGAACCGCCTTGCCATTGAGATAATCGCATTTTTTTCCCTGCCAGGTATCCAGGGCCTCCAGTCTCTCTTCGATCATCTGCTTGATTTTCCACCAGCTGGTATTCCAGTTGCAGAAATACATTTCGCCCTGGGGCCCCTTGCCTACGAGGCGCTGGATTACCGTCTCCGGCCGCAAATATTCGAGGAAAGCCACAACCCGATCCACATACTCCGGCAAAGAGATCAGGTTTATTTCCCCTCGTTCAAAGCGGCGCCCCAGCTCTGTTCCTTTCACTATATAGAGGGAATGGAGTTTGACATAGTCGATCTCCAGCGCGGAGAGAATTTTGGCATTTTCAATGACATCCACCAGGTCATCTCCAGGCAGATTGAGAATAATGTGGGTGCAAACCTCAAATCCCCGCCGTTTGAGCCTCCAGACGGCATCGATGTACTCCGCCAGGGTATGACCCCGGTTAATCTCCCACAGAGTGTGATAATTGACGGTTTGCAAGCCCAGTTCCACATTGATATTCAGCCCCTGCTCCTGCCACTGGCTCAGGACATCCAGATAGGCTTCATTGATACAGTCCGGGCGGGTGGATATAGAAAGGCCTACTATATCCGGCTGGGTGGCTGCAGCCTCCATGTAATTGCAAAACAGTTCCAATGGTAAATAGGTATTGGTAAATGCCTGAAAATAGACGATAAACTTATGGGCATTAAAACGGCGGCGGAAAAATGCCTGGTTGGTTTTGATCTGATCTTCCACCGCCAGGGAACTGGGCAGGCATTCAAACCCCGCCCCGGCTTCATCGCAAAAAATACAGCCACCTCGCCCGACCGTACCATCCCGATTGGGACAGGTTCCTGGTAAGTTGACCGGCAGTTTGTATACTTTTTCTCCGAATTTGGCCTGTAGATGCCGGGAGTAATTGCGATAGCGTTCCATCCTGTTTACCTTCCTTGTCTCAGTTCTTGCTAATATTATAGCAGATAATCAGCCGTTCGCACGTCTATGACAGCTGTTGAACTGTTTTTTCTACCATTTAGCCGGATTTTTTCCGACAACAGCAGGAAGAAAAACAAGAAAGGAGAAATAGATATTCTATAGATATACAGATAGGGGGTAAGAAGGTATGGAACCAAAAGATTTAAGCAAAGAACAGGCCCTGGCGTTGCTGGAGGATTTCGCCAAGCGCTGGCTGGCCCATGATGGCCTCTGGTTTCTGGCCGTGGAAAAGCGCTACGGCCTGGAAAAGGCCATTGAACTGGATGAGGAGGCCTGGGCTACTTTTACGGTACTGGAGGCCAAACGGGTCAAGGAGTTTCTGGGACTGCCGGATAATGGCGGCCTGGAGGCCCTGAAAACCGCTTTGAAATTCCGGCTCTATGGTTTCCTCAATGAACAGGAGATTATCGAGGAGGGACCTAAGCGCATTGTCTATCGCATGAAAACCTGCCGGGTGCAGGCAGCCCGCAAGCGCAAAGGCCTGCCTGATTTCCCCTGCAAGCCGGTGGGAATCACCGAGTACAGCGGTTTTGCCAGAACCATCGACCCCAGAATCAAGACCCGCTGTATCGCCTGTCCTCCCGATGAACATCCGGAAGAATTTTATTGTGCCTGGGAATTTACACTGGAGGAGTAAGACAATCCCCCTGATAACGTACGTTATCAGGGGGATTTTTCAACGCACTATACCAGCTGCCGCAAAACCGGAGAATCTCCTCTCCACTCAGCTGCATTCCAGGTTTTAATACAACGGCCACGCAAACTGTTTCACCCCAGTCCGGGTGAGGCACACCAAAAACGGCAGCTTCCAGAACCTGCGGCAGCTGGGCCAGTACATCCTCCACTTCTTTAGGTCTGTTCTGATGTATTAACACCATAAATGATTTCAATAAGCCTCATTACCGTCGGGGGATTAAACCAGTGCATGCCAATAAAGCGGTCAGAACGATGAGATGCGGCAGCCAGTGCAGTGATACTGAGCTGGGATGTGTTGGAGGCAAAGATAGTGGGTTCTGGCAGGAGGGAGTGCAGTTGCAGTATTGGCCTTTGAAAAGACGAAAAATCCCCTTCAATACCATAATAAAAACACCTCTCCGTTTCCGAAGAGGTGTCTGTCCTTACTCGGCAGCAACAACTTCCTTGTTTTTGTAGAAACCGCATTCGGGGCAAACCCGATGAGGCATTTTCAGGGATTTGCACTGAGGGCAAACGGACATGCCAGGTCCGTCAATTTTCAACCACTGTGCTCTGCGATTGCGAGTGCGAGCCTTGGATTTCTTATTCTGTTGTACACCCATTGTCTACACCTCCTTCAAAAGCTTTTGCAGCACCGCCAAGCGGGGATCAATTTCCCCCCGGGGACACTGGCATTCACCTTCATTCAGGTTTTGGCCACACTTTGGACAAAGCCCCTTGCAACTTTCCTGGCAAAGACCGGAAATGGGCAAGTCCAGCACCATGGCGGCCTTAATTTCGGTATCAAGAAAAACTGCCTTGCCGGTAAAAATCGTGAATTTATCCCGATCTTCCTGCCCGGCCGGGCCCTCGGCAACTTCATGTAAGGGCAGGTATTCCACTTCCAGCGGTACTTCCAGAGGGAAGGTGTATGGTTCCAGGCAACGCCCGCACTGGCGCCTGATTTCCGTGCGGATTTCCCCTTTAACCTGGATAAGACGCCCTACTTTGGCCGCAGTCCCGCTGACAGAAACCGGCTTTACGAACTCCAGTTTTTCTTGTCCAAACTCCAGCGGCACCCATTGTTCCTCAAAAGCGAAAGCAATGGCCTGCCCTGGAGCCTTCAAAAGTTGGCTGACATCAATTTCCATCGGTTTTCACCTCAATAAATAGCCAACGTTAATTATACAGGCCAGAGGGGCCTTTGTCAATCAATTATTTTCCTGCCAGTACGGCCACTGTATCCCGGGCGATCATCAGCTCTTCATTGGTGGGTACAACCAGGACCTTGACCCGGGCAGAAGGCGCTGAGATATCGGCTTCCTGACCTCTCACCTGGTTCTTTTCGGCATCAATAGCAATCCCCAGGGCCTCCAGGTCACGACAAACCATTTCCCGAACCACCGAGGAGTTTTCCCCCAGCCCGGCGGTAAAGACAATAGCATCGACGCCATTGAGCACCGCCAGATAGGCACCGATATATTTCTTGACATCATAGCAGAAGATTTCCAGAGCCAGCCGGGCCCGTTCATGGCCCCGGGCAGCAGCTGCCTCCAGATCGCGGAAATCACTGCTCACCCCGGAAATGCCCAGTACCCCGGATTTCTTATTGAGAATACCGGTCACCTGCTCAGCAGTCAGGTTTTCCTTTTCCATGATATATGACACAATCGCCGGGTCGATATCTCCGCTGCGGGTACCCATGGTCAGGCCTTCCAGAGGAGTAAAGCCCATGGAGGTAGCCACTGATTTCCCCCCATCGATAGCAGTGATGGAAGCTCCATTGCCCAGGTGGCAGGTAATCAGTTTCAGCTGGTCTAAAGGCTTACCCAGCAACTGAGCGGCCCGCTGGGCCACATAACGGTGGGAAGTACCATGGAAGCCATAGCGGCGGATGCGATATTTTTCATAATACTCATAGGGCAAAGAGTAGATATAGGCTTTAGGTGGCATGGTCTGGTGAAAAGCCGTATCAAAGACGGCCACCTGGGGTACCCCGGGCAATAGGGCCTGACAGGCCTTAATCCCGATGATATTGGGTGGATTGTGAAGGGGAGCCAGTTCCACGCATTCCTCAATAGCTTTTAAAACCTCAGCATCTATGACAGTAGAGGCTGAAAACTTTTCCCCACCATGTACTACCCGGTGGCCTACGGCCTTGATTTCCCCCAATCCCCGTACCTGTTCCAGCACCAGACTGATAGCTGCCTGGTGGTCAGGGATATTCTGTTCAATTACAGTTTTATCCTCACCAACGCGGTGAGTCAAACAGCTGCCCTCCAGGCCGATCCGTTCTACCAGCCCTTTGGCCAGCACAGTTTCCTTTGCCATGTCAAATAACTGGTATTTCAAAGAAGAACTGCCGCAATTAATAACCAGTACATTCATTTAATGGTGCGCCTCCCTTGCTTGAGCCTGTACTGCAGTGATTGCTACAACATTGACGATATCATCCACACTGCAACCCCGGGAGAGGTCATTGACAGGAGCTGCCATACCCTGAAGTACGGGGCCAATAGCTTCTGCTCCCCCTAACCGCTGAGCCAGCTTGTACCCGATGTTGCCGGATTGCAGGTCCGGGAAAATCAGGACATTGACATGTCCGGCCACTTCACTGCCCGGGGCTTTGTATTGCCCTACTGCTGGTACCAGTGCAGCATCAGCCTGCAATTCCCCATCCACCTTTAAGTCAGGATAACGTTCCCGGGCAATATCCGTGGCCCGCTGCACCTTGGAAACCAGCTGGTGTTCCGCACTGCCTTTAGTAGAGAAGGAAAGCATGCCCACCCGGGGCTCAATACCGGCAAGATTGCGCGCAGTCTGGGCTGAAGCATAGGCGATTTCAGCCAGCTGCTCTGCCGTGGGGTCAGGATTAACAGCACAGTCGGCAAAAACCAGCACTCCGCCTTCACCATATTGTTCATTGGGTACAATCATGATAAAGGCCCCGGACACTACGGAAATACCGGGTGCAGTCTTGATAATCTGCAGGGCAGGACGCAACACATCTCCGGTGGTGCTCAGAGAGCCGGCCACCATGCCATCGGCATCTCCCATTTTTACCATCATGGCACCAAAATAAAGGGGATTGCGCAGCAAATGGTCAGCGGCATCACGGGTCAGGCCCTTCTCCTTGCGCAAATTCCAGAGGGCCTCCACATATTCCTCCCGGCGAGGGAATTTAAAGATATCCACGATTTCAGCTCCGGTCAGGTCTACCCCCAGCTCCCGACCATTGCCCAAAATCTCCTCCCTCTTCCCCAGTAAAACGGGATGGGCCAATCCTTCCCGCAAAATGATTTCCGTTGCCCGTAACACCCGTTCATCACTCGTTTCCGGTAGGACAATCTGTTGTTTCTTCTGTCGTGCCTTGTTCCAGATTTTTTCCATCAATTTTACTGCCATATGTATGCCCCCTTTGCTAGCCTACCAAAAAAATATTATACTACAAAGTAAGGAGATTTTGTAGCCGTAGCTTTTATTTTTAAGGAGGATATTATGCACGTCGTGGGGCTAATTACCGAATATAATCCCTTTCATAATGGCCATGCCTGGCATCTGCATGAAGCCAAACGTTTATCCGCCGCTGATTTCGTCCTGTGTGTCATGTCCGGTTCTTTTGTGCAGCGAGGGGAACCGGCTGTACTGGATAAATGGACCCGGGCCCAGATGGCCATCGCTGCCGGTGCCGATGTGGTACTGGAATTACCGGTAGCCTTTGTACTGCGTTCTGCCGGTACTTTTGCCAGAGGGGCTGTCCAGGTTTTAGCTGCAACCGGGGTAATCACTCATCTTTGTTTCGGCTCGGAAAGCGGCCAGCTGCAGCCCTTACAGGAAGTGGCTGATCTTCTGGATGAGGGCTGGTGGGAAAAGGATGTCGGAGAATTAATCCGTCAGGGCCACAGCTTTCCCAAAGCCCGCTATCTGGCTATGAAACAGCCGGAAGCCCTGGCTACTCCCAACAACATTCTGGGCGTGGAGTACCTGCGGGCCATCAAGAAAATGAATCTGGGCTGGGAAGTATTTACCATACCCCGGCGTCAGGCCCATTACCATGATGAAGAACTGCCTGCTGCTACCGAAAGGGAAACCATTGCTTCTGCCACAGCTGTACGCAAAGCCTGGCAGGAAAAGGGAACAGCCCCCCTCGCGTATTTGCCCGTGCCTACCTGGCCTTACCTGCAAGAGGCTGTTGAACAAGGCCGGGGTCCAGTATTCATGGACAGGCTCTGGCCTTTTCTCTGCTGGCAGCTGCGTCAGGATGGAGCAGAAAGCCGTTTGCTGGCTACCGTTGATGGAGAAAGGGCCCTGGTCAACCGGATCTTCAATGCCGTCACTGTAGCGGGCAGCTGGCAGGAACTGGTACAACTGACCAAAACCAAAGCCTATACCTGGACCCGGATTCAAAGGGTATTATGCCAGTTTTTGCTGAATTTTACCCGGGAAGAGGCAAATAACTGGGATGAAACCGGCCCAGCCTACCTCAGGCTGCTGGCCTATTCCCAGCGGGGGCGGCAATTGTTAAAGCAAATAAAAAAGGCCGGGAGCCTGCCCCTGGTTACTCGTACCACTCCCTGGCGTTACCACCGGCAAATGCGCCTGGATAGTCTGGCTACTGATTTGCACTCTCTCCTCTGGCCCCAGCCCTTGCCCCGCCCTGGTCTGGACTGGCGGCGCTGGCCCACCGGGCCAACAGGTTCCTGATGCCGGGCAGAGCCTGACGGGCTGTTTCTTCTCCCAAACGGATTAATTCTTCATAACAGTGAAAATCCCAGGAACCGATGTGTCCCAGTTGCGGTGTAATTAGCAAATCCGCTTCTTGTGGCAGGGTCTGACAAATCTGGCGCTCCAGAATCTCAATGCTCTGAATCGCCACTTCCCATAATTTCTCCGCCCGGTTATCAGCCAGGCCAAAGCGCACATCCACCCCGATAACCAGGTCTGCTCCCAGCTGACGAGCCATGCGAGCCGGCACCCGGGCGGTCAAGGCCCCATCCACCAGCCGACGCCCCTGCCAGTTTACCGGCTGGAAGACCACTGGTACAGCCGCTGAAGCCCGCAGAGCCAGGGCCAGTTCCCCCTCCTGAATAATGTACGGTTCCCCCTGATCCAAATCGGTTGCTACTACCGCCAGCGGTATCCGGGTCTGGGCAAAACTGCGCCCGCCGGTAAGCACTTTGAGAGCCTGATAAAAATTTTCCCCTTTATATAGCCCCAGCCCCCCCAATCCCAGATCCCGCCAGTTCAACTTACTGAGGGGGCCCACCAGATTAGCCAGCCAGCGGGGGCTGATGCCAGAGGCATAGAGGCCCCCGATAATCGCACCCATGGAAGTACCGACCAGTAAATCCAGAGGTAATCTTTCCTCTTCCCAGACCTTCAAAACCCCGATATGGGCCAATCCCCGGGCTGAGCCAGCCCCCAGGGCCAGAGCTAGCCGTGGCCGCCTCTCCTGCATGGCCTCACCCCCTGGTCTGATTTCTCCGCCTCTGCCATATATTTATTCATGGAAAGGCAGGGGATAGGAATTGAACAGGGAAAAACAAAAACTGCATCAGGGCTATTTCATCCTGATTTGTTCTCTCTTGCTAGTTGTTTCCCTGGCTATCAGCCCCAAAGTTGCTTTTCAAGGGGCCTTGCGTGGCACCAGAGCCTGGTTTGAAATCGTTCTTCCGGCTCTCCTGCCCTTTTTTATCGGTTCAGCCTTACTGGAACGTTATGGTCTCACCCACTGCCTGGGGGTATTGCTGGAGCCGGTAATGCGCCCCCTCTTTAATCTGCCCGGTGCCGCCGCTTTCGTCCTGGCCGTAGGCTATACTTCCGGTTATCCCATTGGTGCTGTTATCACAGCCAGTGAAATCAAAGCAGGGCGACTGACGCCGGCAGAAGGCCAGCGCTTGCTGGCCTTTACCAATAACGCCTCGCCCTTGTTCATGCTGGGAGCAGTAGCCGTTGGCATGCTGGGCCAGCCAGCCCTGGGCTGGACCCTGGCTGCCGGCCATTATGCGGCCAATCTGACCCTGGGTATCCTGTTAGCCTGGCGCAGCCGCCAGCATTCATCCCGGCCGCCACTTAAGGCCGGAAATCACAAAATCTGGGCAGCAGCTTTGCAAGAATTACGCCAAAAACTGCTGGCCAATGAGCGCCCCTTGGGCAACCATCTGGCCGAAGCTGTAGGAGAAGCATGCAATAAACTGCTGGCTATCGGCGGGTTTATCATTGTTTTTGCTACCATCAGCCAGCTGCTGCTTCATTTTGGCCTGCTGGGAGCTCTGGCCCGTCTACTGGATTGGCCTTTTCAACTCCTGGGCCTGCCCGAGGGAATTGGTTTGGCTCTCGGCACTGGTTTGCTGGAAATCACCCTGGGCTGTCAGCAGGCCAGTATCAGCGACCTGCCCTTGCAGGCTAAAGTCCTTACCATCGCCGCTATTTTGGCCTGGAGCGGTTTTTCCGTCATTGCCCAGGTGGCCAGCTTTATCAGTTCCACTTCATTGCGCTTGCTGCCTTTTATCAAAGCACGACTGGTTCATATCTTACTGGCCATACCTTATACTTATTTTTTTTATCAGCTGGGCTGGAGTATACCAGCCGCAGCCTGGCCCCTACCTCAGGCTGCTAATGCCTCCTGGCTGGGGCTTTTGGTTTATTCCGGTCAATTATTTCTTTTCACCCTGCTGGTGCTGACTCTGCTGGCCATTATCAGCAGTTTACTGCACCGGCTAAAATCCTAACCCATCTGATTAGCCCGGTTCTTTTGCTGCAAATCCCGTAACTGCTCCTGGCCGGTCTTCAATTCATCCAGTACGTGACTCAAATTGCTTTCCAGCTTGAGCAAAATATCCAGGGCATAATCAGTAGCCCCTTCCCGAATCTGCCGGGCCATTTCTTCCGCCTGCCTGATGATATCTTCAGCATGGGCTTGGGCCTCTTTGACCACTTCACTTTCATGGGCCAGTTTGCTTTTCTCATCATGGGCCTGGTCGATAATTCTTTTCGCTTGCTGTTCCGCATCTTGCAGAATCCGCTGATATTCCCTGGTAATCATCCGGGCCTGCTTCAACTCGTCCGGTAAAAGCACCCGGATCCGGTCCAGGATTTCGATAAGATCACCGGCATCCAGCAAGACCTTATTGCTAATGGGTACACGAAAAGCTTCATTCACCATTTCTTCCAGGTTATCCAGTAAATCCAGTACTTCCACTCGCTGCTCCCCTCCAATGGGTAAATTTAGCCCTTGAGCTGGGCCAGTTTTTCCTTGATTTTAATTTCGACAACCTCGGGGACAAATCCTTTAATGCAACCACCATAATTTGCAATTTCTTTAATTAAACTGGAACTGATAAAGGAATATTCCGCCCGCGCCATCATAAAAAAGGTCTCCACGGAAGGCTTGAGCTTGCGGTTGGTTACCGCCATTTGTAATTCATTTTCAAAATCGGAAATCGCCCGCAAGCCGCGGATAATTACCCGCGCCTTCTGGGAAACAACATAGTCTACTGTCAAACCAGTAAAGCTGTCTACCCTGACATTAGGATAGGGCCGCAAAACTTCCCGTAATAATTCAACTCGTTCTTCCATTGAAAAAAGAGGTTTCTTAGCAGAATTAACCGAAACAGCGACTATCACCTGATCAAACACATCTGCCGCCCTTTCGATAATATCCAGATGGCCATTGGTGATAGGATCAAAACTACCCGGGTAAACAGCTATTTTCACTCTGCCTTCTCCTCCTCAATATAGAAATTCAAGGCCGCTTCCCCATATTTTTCCCGCCGTTTCAGCCGGTAACCTGCTATCTCTTCAATAGCCGGCTCCCGTGACCTGGTCTCTACTATAATCCAGCCCTCCTGCTGAAGCAGCCGGTATTGCGAAAGCAATGGCAACACTCGGGACAAATGTCCTTGTTCATAGGGCGGATCGAGAAAGATAAAATCAAATTTTCTCCCTTCCCGTCCCAAACGGGGAATGGCGCGATAGACATCATCCTTTAATACCTCTGCCCTTTCCTCCAGGCCGGTGCTGGACAAGTTGTCCCTGATGCAGGCCAGGGCTTTCGGGTCCTTTTCCACCAGCACTGCCCGGGTTGCTCCCCGGCTGAGGGCTTCAATCGCCAGGGCCCCGGTACCGGCAAACAGGTCAAGACAGGTACTATCCCAGATTCGGTTCCCGATAATATTGAACAGAGCTTCTCTGACCCGGTCCAGAGTCGGCCGGGTGGAAATACCCCTGGGAGCTTTCAGTTTTCGACCTCTGGCCTGTCCAGCTATTACCCGCAATTTTTTCACCTCATTTGCATTATAGCATAGAAAAAATTTTTTTCCAGATGTATAAACCTTTTCCCTGCAGGTAATAAATATAAATGAACCAGTCAACACTCTCCCTACAAGCTCTTTCTCCGGTTTCTCCTCTCCCAATGTTACCCGCAAGGGTAACAAATTGGGCCACACCGCAAGGTAGTGGCCTTCTTTTTTTATCTAGGATAGAGATGCAGTTGTCCTCTGGTATCCAGCAAGGCGAAAAAGATTTGCTGTGGCTGCTGGTACCCCTGTTTTTGCAGCTCTCCAACCAGCCAGTTTTCCGACAGACCAATCTGTCCCAGATTATGTTTTTGTACAATCCCATCTTTGATTAAGGGGATAGGTAATCCCTCATAACTCGTAGCTAAACTCAGATCAGCAGGAGTAACGGGACGATTCTGGCTTTTGGGGATTACACTTAGCTTTCCGGAAGTCTCCAGTACCGCGAATTCCACTTCCGCCGGTGAGGTAAAACCCTTTTCCCGTAACTGAGCCATTAAATCATCCAGGCTATAGCGCAAGCGTTTCATTTCCTCAATTACCGGCTGGCCATTAGCCACAACAATGGAAGGCTGTCCATCCATCAGTTTACGAAAGACCGGAAATTTTAACGCCAAATAGGAAGTGATAATTTCCAGCAAAACCACTACCAGAATAGGCACCAGGCTGGGCAACAGGGGTTTCTGGTAATACTCCATGGGAATAGCAGCCAGTTCTGCCAGCACAATAAAAACCACAATATCAAAAGTGGATAACTGTCCTACTTCTCTTTTTCCCATTAACCTTACCATGACCAGAATGAAAATATAAACAAAAATTGCCCGCAACACCACGTTTGCCATATATTTCCCTCCAAAAAATTATGTATAATTGCGAAAATTGCCGGGTACATTAAAGGCAGAAATTTGGAGAGGAAGATAATTCATGGCGCGACCGGAATTGCTTAAGCATTTTTCCATCAATCTCGATCTGGCTCTCGAAGCCCATGAAGCGATTCGGGGCCAGGTACAACGGGAAATTCCCGGTGTCGCAATGGAAAAACTGCAAAAACCTCATGCCACCGTAACCATCGTTACAGTCCTGGATGCCCAGGGAGAGCAATTAATGGGTAAACCGCCAGGTAAATATATTACCATCGAAGCACCAGATATCCGGGAAGGTAACCGGTTAGTACAGGCCGAAATCGCCCGGGTCTTTGCCGACCAGCTTAAATCCCTGCTATCCCTGGGGCCAGATGCCACCGTTCTTCTGGTCGGACTGGGCAACTGGAAGGCTACCCCGGATGCGCTGGGGCCCAGAGTAATCAATTCCGTCCTGGTAACCCGCCACCTTTTTCATTATGCCCCCCAGGAACTGGCCGGAGGGATGCGCCCGGTTTGCGCTCTGGCCCCGGGTGTCCTTGGTATAACCGGCATTGAAACCGCTGAAATCATCCGTGGGGTAGTGGACAGAGTCAAGCCCAATGCTGTTATCTGCATTGATGCCCTGGCCGCTGGCAGTGCCATGCGCATCGGCACTACTATCCAGCTAGCTGACACCGGTATAAGTCCCGGTTCCGGCCTGGGTCATAAACGACAGGGTTTAAATCAAGAGACTCTGGGGGTTCCTGTGATTGCCATTGGCATCCCCACCGTTTGTCATGCTGCTGTTATTGCCGGCGAGGCTATCGATAAATTACTGGAGCAGTTCCAGACCAGCCCAACCCTATATCAAATATACAAGAATCTCAATCCGGCTATGATTCAACAAATTATTAATGAAGTGCTGCACCCTTTCGCCGGCAATCTGGTTATGACTCCCAAGGATATTGATGATTTAATTTCCGAATGTGCCAGGATAGTCGCAGGTGGTCTGAATTTGGCCCTCCACCCCGGTATTCCCGAACAGGAAGCCTTCAGCTACCTGCACTAGCCATAGATGGAGAAAGGCGGGACCAAACCCGCCTTCTCCGCCACCCTTATTGCTGGGGAGTAGTGGTGCCAGCTTGCCCGGCCAGAGCTTGTTCAGCCAGCTGCACCATTTTCTTGGTCATCCATCCACCGATGCTGCCACACTCCCGTGAGGTCATATTTTCATAGCCAACAGTCTGGATTTTTTCCGCTAAACCGATTTCATTAGCGATTTCATATTTGAACTGTTCCAAAGCCCTTTTGGCACCGGGAACCGCAGTTTTGTTCCGATTTCTGGCCATGATGCCTCAACCTCCTTCGTTACTGTTGTACACGACCAGCCAAAGCCTGTTCAGCCAGTTGTACCATTTTCTTGGTCATCCATCCACCGATGCTGCCACATTCACGGGAGGTCATGTTTTCATAACCAACAGTCTGAATCTTGCCGGCTAAGCCGATTTCATTGGCCACTTCCATTTTGAACTGCTCCAGGGCCCGTTTGGCGCCGGGAACAGCCGGTTGATTGGTATTGCGTCCGCCTGGCATCTTTATCACCTCCTTTGCTGTTGGTGTTCATAGTATCCATCAAATTCAGTCACCCTATACGCAACAGTTATTGGCGCGGCTGTTTACCTGTTTCCTCTTTTGTAAAAGGAATGTTGCCAATGCCAGTGATGCCCAGTTCAGAAGCTACTTCATACTGAAATTTTTTCAGCTCCGGAGTCAGAGGAAATTCCTTTTTATTTTTTTTCGCCATCATCCTCACCTCCTCTCGAGGGTGTAAAAAGCCAGGAGAAAAATCTCCTGGCTGGTGCGACTGGACTTACTGTTTTGGATGGGCCAGACTCCGTTCCGCCATTTCAATGGCTTTGTGCACCATCATGCCACATTGCCGCGAGGTAACGCCACCGAAACCTTCCCGCTGGACGATGTCCGCCACCCCTAATTCTCTGGCAATTTCCCACTTCAACTGCTCGGACATGATACTGCGCCGTCTGCCCATGGCCACTACCTCCTTCACCATCGCACCATTTATAGTTTGCGTGATTTGCTTAAAACTAACCAGGCAATTTTTGCCAAAAACAAAAGCGGGCTAACCCGCTTTTAATACTCCTCATTGGAAACATAGCCGACCCGACCGGCCAGCAAAGTTTGGCCTCAAACATCGCATTTATTTTCAGGATTGCGAAAGACACTGTTGCCACACTGGGGACATTTGACTGCTGCTTCGGCATTATCCGGTTGTACAGGTTTTACCATCTTCATTTCACCTCCTGCCATAGTTTGCGGCAGGAAGGCGAAAAAAATACTCTTATCTCAGCAGCCACTTAATAATTAGCATATGCTACCACAATTGCACGAAGAAGGAAGCATGGAAATCAACCGGAACAGCAGTCTACAACATCAATTACAACGTGGTCATGGCTGATCACGTACAAGTTTTTCTCTCCGCTCCTCCCAAAATAGCCCCGGCGGTAATCGCCAAAGAGGTGACTCCTGTGGCACCTGCGGAGAGAGTACGATAGTTATAGCTTCCTACCACCCCCTATAAAAACATACCTGCTTTATCACTTTTTGTCACACTGTAAACAAAAACACAGCGATTATTCATCGCTGTAACGAACCAAAAACCGGGAGTATTTTTCCTTACACTCCTGAAGACATTTAACCTCTAGTTTTTGATAGGCCCGGCGGACTATAGTTTTCACTGTGTTTTTGCTAATTCTCAGCTTCCTAGCCACTGCTTCATAACTATATCCAGCAACCAGGTACTCCAAAACAACCTTTTCCCGCCCGGACAGTTCCAAATACTTCAGCCTCTCCTTGTCTGCCGCAACATGAGTCTCCCGGTCAACTTCCCTGGAAATTATTTTTGCCAACATTTCAACTAAAGGAATCATCTTTATTAAATCGGTTTCAATATGCGCAGAAATGTCCAAAAAACCCATTATTCCATGATAACTGCTATAAATCGGAACAGCAACACAGTACCAGGATTTTAAGAAATCACAATAATGCTGTTCTCCTCTAACTACTACCGTTTTTAGTTCTTGCATGGCCAAGCAGATGGCATTGGTTCCGGCACTTTCACAACTAAAAGATGTACCTCTCCTTATTCCAAGTTCAGCACACATTTTTAACACTTCCGGACTACAGGTAAGCTCCAGGACATACCCTTCCTTATCACAGAGCAGGAATAATACATTTTTATCCAGCAAACTGGCATAACTTTCCTGCAGCAGCGGAGCCGCGATCTCTAATAAAATCTTGTTCTGCTTTATTCTAACTAATGTTTTTTGTTTACTCAAACAAATCCTGGGTCTGTCCTGGTCCGGTTTAATGCCAAGTTGTTTGGATTTTTGCCATGATTCATTGATCCGCACTGAATCAAAAAATAAGACACTGGTATCCTGGTGGAGAAAATCAAGTTGTTTCCATTTATCAAACAAAAAGATTCCCCCCTCTTAATCTCCCCCATTCCTATGTCTATATTTTATCATGTGAAACTTTTCCTGAGAAGAAAAAACGGGCCAGCCCCCTGCTTGTCTACGACCGGTGAGCCTGGGAAGGGGCAGGCGGTTAAAACTGTTGACAGTGCTGCCCTATTTAAAACTCGGGAGTAATCGTTACCGAATGAGGCAACTCTTATACGCCATTACCACAAAATCTCCCAACAGATACTTGTGGAAAAATCCTTACAAAAATAACGAATTTCCTCTTGCAAAAAACAATTCTAATTTTGTGATACAGGAGGAATAGTAGTTGATGAATTTATTTTCTTCCAGATTGATTTGATTACAACTTTATACAATAGGTTACCGAAGATTACATAGAATATTATAGTTGCAGTTAAACAGAAATAACATAAATTCCCAGCCCAAAAAAATTGAGCGCACTGTAGAAAAGATGCAAAGCTAGCACATAACATCGCAGTTAAAAGTGTCAGATATTTTAGGCTTGAAAAACGCATTGAAAAATGATTCAAAACCGCAAGGGTGACAGAAGCAACAACTCCTATCAACGCTATAATTACACCATCTATTGGCAGAAAGAATATTTGGTTACACAAAGAACAGCCTTTAACAGTATATTTGACCCAAGCCGTATAACTAAGTAAAACTGCGTTAATTAACGATAAACAAGTTGTTGTATTTATCTTCCACACCTTTTCCCTTCCCCATTTCTTAATATAGCATTTTTATTAATCTATTAACGTTTTCTATGCGGAAATGCGCTTCGGGGGTCTCCTATCCAATCTCCTATAACCTTCCATATACCTTTATATTTACTAGCTTTTTTTTCTTTTAAGTAAAAAGGATACCATAAAAAAGTTGTTGAAAAAATCAAATAATATACTATCATTGAAATAAATCCAAAGGCTCCATTATTTGTATAGCTTTTAATAATAAAGTTAATTGTAAGTCCCAAAGTAATATTTAAAACTATAAGAGCACCATACCTGTTCCTAAAAAGAGTTCCAATTTCTAGCCAAATTCCCTTATAGCGCTGCGGTTGTTTGTCACGTAAATAAAATGGATATAAAAGAAAAAATGCATAAACTAAAAGAACTATAATATTTATAAGTAGCCACCAAGAATTCATAGATTTTAACCTCTTTCAACTAATTTAAGAATATGGTTGAAGCCACTCGGCTTCAACCATATTAACCCTCTATTTACAATAACCTATATCTTGGCATAAAGATGGACAAGTAATGTAACTTCCTACTCCACCACAAATAATACTATAGACAACTCCACAAATTATCGGACAGGTGAAGTTTCCAAATGGTGAACAGGCAATCATACATGCGAAATAACTAGTTAACCCACAACCACCGTTCCAGAGGGTATTACATATTCCAAGACAGATGTCACAACTAGTCCATGCCGCGTTTATTTCTTTTTGAGAACCAGTTTTATCTTTTTTATCATACGGAATAAAAGGCCCTTCTTTCCAATTAATTTTAGGTTGATTATTAATAATTTCTATTTTAGAGGTATTATAGATTTTTCCATTTTTAATGTCGTAAACATCTATTGTTTTTGTACCATTTACGTTTTGAAGAACACCTGCACCTACTTTCACTTTACCATTAAAATCTGCGTAACAAGTTGAATATCTTTAGATCCTTTAATTGTTAATATTAATACATTCCCTTGTTTTTTGGAGTATACATAGTTCGCTGCTCTTTTCTCTGATACCTCATAGCTGCCGCCTGTTAACTTATCCAGTAAAATACGTACATCCTGTTTTTTTAACGCCTCTTCAGCCAAGCTTTCTAGCTCTTTCCCTGTAATTTCCGTGTAGTCTAAAGAACTATTCTTTTTAAAAAAGTCAGCAGTTACATACCCAGCCATTGCCGGCGTTGCTAGCAAAATTAAGGATAGAATAACCGCAATAAACATACTTATCCTTTTATCAACCTTTAATAACATAAATTTTACCTCCTAACTTAGTATACTTTAGTTGTCATCAGGTAGACTTTTATAAATCTATTAAAGTTTTTTAAACGAAATAGTCAGCACCATCGGATGACAATGCGATAAAAGTAAGAGCTTCCTACCACCCCCATAAACACATACCTGTTACCCTCACTCTTCTGTATATGAATATATCCCATTTTGATTAATTATGGTATCACCCCGTTTGTCACCTTTTTGTCACCTTTTTTGTCACCCCATAAACATTACGCAGTGACCCTCAAAAGAAAAAACGGGCCAGTAGCCCGTCGTTAAAAATACTACCCGATTTGTGCCAAATCCAGACCATCGGCAAAAGTAGCTTTCAATTCCTCCTTCAGCAGCCGGTGTTCCGGTCGGGCCAGTTTCGGATCTTCTTCCACAATCCGGAATGCCAGCTGGCGCGCTCCTTCCAGCAGGGGCAAATCCTTGACCAGGTCGGCCACCTTCAGTTCCGGCAGCCCTGACTGACGGGTACCGAAGAATTCCCCTGGGCCCCGCAGTTTCAAATCCTCCTCCGCCAGCACAAAACCGTCATTGGTCTGTTCCATGATGCGCAGGCGGGCCCGCCCTTCAGCCGATTGGGTATCGGAAATCAGGAAACAATAGGACTGATATTCTCCCCGCCCCACCCGGCCCCGCAGCTGGTGGAGCTGGGCCAGGCCAAAGCGTTCGGCATCAATCACCACCATGATAGTAGCATTGGGCACATTCACCCCCACCTCAATCACGGTAGTGGAAACCAGGATTTGCAGGCGGTTCTGGCGGAATTCCTCCATTACCCCTTCCTTTTCCTCCTGTTTCATGCGGCCATGCAGCAGCCCGACCCGGAACTGGGGAAAAATCTGTTCCTGCCACTCCTGGGCCAGTTTGGTAGCCGCCTCCAGATCCATTTTTTCCGATTCCTCTACCAGCGGACAGACTACATAGGCCTGGCGCCCTTGCTCTAACTGTTCTCGGATAAAAGCATAAAGCTTGTCCAGCCGGCTGCGATTGAGCCAGTGGGTTTTCACCGGCTTGCGCCCCGGCGGCAGTTCATCGATGACGGAGACATCCAGGTCCCCGTACAGAGTCAGGGCCAGGGTGCGGGGAATGGGGGTGGCTGTCATCACCAGCAAGTCAGGATGGTTGCCTTTTTCCCGCAAGAGGGCTCGCTGACGCACTCCGAAGCGGTGCTGTTCATCCACTACCGCCAGGCCCAGGCGGGCAAAAACCACATCCTCCTGTAACAGGGCATGGGTGCCGATGACAATGGCCAGATGGCCGGAAGCCAGGTCAGCCAGCAGTTGCCGCCGTTCCTTTTTGCTTTTGCTGCTGGTCAAAAGGCCAACCGGCAAGCCCAGGGGTCGGAACAGCTCCTGCAAATTCCAGTAGTGCTGTTCGGCCAGAATCTCGGTGGGAGCCATCAATGCCCCCTGATAGCCAGAGGCCACTGTTTTCAACAGGGCCAGGGCAGCCACGATGGTTTTCCCGGAGCCCACATCCCCCTGCACCAGCCGGGTCATGGGCCGGGGTGCGGCCATATCCCGGTAGATTTCCCCCAGTACCCTTTCCTGGGCTCTGGTTAACTGAAAGGGCAGGCGCTGGCGAAATTCAATTTCCAGCGGCAAGGGTACCGGACTATGAGCTATACCTTTGGGAGCGGTTTTTTCCGTGCCTTTCAACAGAGCCAGAGCCAGCTGCAGGAGAAAAAGCTCATCAAAAGCCAGACGCCGCCGGGCCAGCTCCCTGCTGGTCCAGGACTGGGGAAAATGGATTTCCTGTAAAGCCTGGGGCCGGGGCAGGAGGCTGTGTTGCTGACAGTACTGCCCTGGCAAAAATTCGGGGGCGATCTCATCCACCTGGTCCAGCAAGCGGTAAATTACGGTGCGGAAAAAGCGGGAATTGAGCTGGCCACTGCCAGGATAGACCGGCACAATCCGGCCGGTGTGAATCAAGTCCTGGCGGTCCACAATCTCGAATTCCTCCACATTGATCTGGGGAATGCCATAGGCCCGATCGGTTTTGCCCGCCACCACCAGTTCTGTGCCCGCCTTCAGCTGTTCTTTCAGATAACGCTGATTGAACCAGACAGCATAGACCTGGCTCTCTTCCACCCTGAGCAGAGCTTTTAAGATCACCAGCCCCCGGCGCGGACGCAGCTCCTGGACATTGACCACCGTCCCCAGCACCGTTTCCTTTTCCCCGTGTACCAGCTGGGAGGGGTGTTTGAACTGACTGCGGTCCTGGTAATCCCGGGGCAGGTGAAAGAGCAGATCCCGCAGGGTATTGATACCCATGGCCTGCAAGGCAGTAGCTCTCTTAGGGCCGATATTTTTCACATATTGCAACTGGGCCGGCAGGCCCTGGCTTTTTTCGGCAGTGCGGGCCGGTGGTGCTTCTGTCTTTTCCTTCGCCTCCAGCTGTGTTTCCAGCTGGGGTTGGGACTGGGCCCTCCGGGGCGCCGGCCTGCTTACCGGCAAATTGACCAGCCAGTGCCAGAGCTTTTCCAGCTTCTCCTCCCGCTTGCTGCGACTCACCTGGCCATAATCGGCAAAAAGCCGGATGAAGTCGGCAGTTTCTGCCCTGCCTCCACCACCCGGCTTACCCGCCAGTTTTTCCAGCTGCTGTATGACAAAACGGTCAAAGCCGCCAAACACAGCCCCATTATTGCAACCCAGGCGCTTTTCCGCCTGGATGGCTTTTAACAAGAGGGTTTTGCTGTCCATTGCCTTTCACCTCAAACCGACTCCTCCACCGGGAAAAAGGCGATGCCCACTGCGCCTGGACCGGCATAGGTGCCGATAACTGTTCCGACCTCATTGATCATAATCACATCAAAACACTGAAATTCCTGGACAATGCGCTGATGCAGTTTCATCACACTTTCAAAATCATTGGCATGGAGGAGGGCACAGCGCATAGGCCGTCCCTGCAGACGCTCCCGGACCAGTTCCACAATCCGGTCAATAGCCTTATTCCAGCCCCGTACTTTGTCAATGGGGGTAACCACTCCATCCTGCATGGTAAGGATGGGCTTGATATTGAGCAGGCTGCCGACAAAGGCCTCGGCCTTGCCAATGCGCCCGCCCTTGTAGATATAATCCAGGGTATTGAGTACAAAATAAAGACGGCTTTCCTGTTTCAGCTTCTCCACCAGGGCGATAATTTCCTCTTTACTGCGCCCTTCCCGGGCTGCCCGGGCCGCCTCAACCACTATGATGCCAAGGCCAATGCTGAGGCTTTCCGAATCGATTACCGTAATATCTGCCCCTTCCGTCATTTCCGCTCCCAGGCGGGCACTTTGCACCGTGCCGCTGGTCTTCTGGCTGAGATGGATGGAAATGACCTGGGTGCCCTCAGCCGCCAGTTCCCTGTATACTTCAGCAAACTCCAGTGGTGAAGGCTGGGAAGTGGTAGGCAGGTTTTGCAAATGGGGCAAACGCTGATAAAACTCTTTGGAATTCAGGGTTACGCCATCCAGATAGGTTTCCCCATCCAGAAAAACTTTTAAAGGCACTATCTTGATGCCATATTCCTGCACCACCTCGGCCGGAATATCGGCAGTGCTATCAGTCACAATCCTGACTTTTCCCATCTATTCCACCCCAAACACATAAGCATAAACGGGTTGGTCTCCCTGGTGCAGCTCAATTTCCAGCTGCGGATAGGCCGCCTGCAGGCGAGTCAGCATTTCTTGCTGTTCCTCAGGCCCAACCCCTTCCCCGGCAAAAATGGTCAATAAAGAATGATCTTCCGTTACTATGTGGGCCAGCATGTTCAAAAACACTTCTTCCCGGGTCTTGCCCACCACCTGTACTTTGTCATCAATTAACCCCAGTATGTCGCCGGCCTTGATGGCCAGACCATCGATCTGACTATCCCGGACGGCATAGGTAATTTCCCCGGAAACCACCTGACCCAGGGCTGCCGTCATTGCCTCCACATTGGCCGCCAGGTCTGCACCCGGATCAAACTGCATTAAAGCTGCCAGCCCCTGCGGAATAGTACGGCTGGGGATAACTACTACCTGCTTGCTGGTCAGCTGCCCTACCTGTTCAGCCGCCATGATCACATTCCCGTTATTGGGCAGGATCAGGACAGTGCGGGCCGGAACCGCTTCTACTGCAGCCAGCAGATCTGCGGTACTGGGATTATTAGTCTGTCCGCCGGCCACCACCTGGTCAACCCCCAGGCTGGTGAAAACCCGGGTTAAGCCGGCTCCCGTTGCCACGGCCACCAGTCCCAGCTCCTTTTCTTCTTTAACAGGAGCGGCAGCTGGCTTGCTGGCTTCCTGCTGTTGCTTCTCCAGATACTGGTCTAACATGTTGGAGATTTTAATATTATGTAAGCTGCCGTATTGTACCGCAATTTCCAGGGCCTGACCAGGATGGTTGGTGTGGACATGGATTTTGGCTAGATCAGCCTCGCCCACCACCAGCAGGGAATCTCCCAGGGGGTCCAGTTTCCCCCGTAACAGGGCCAGAGGCAAATCCTGGCCTTTCAGAATAAATTCCGTACAATAGTGGTATTTGATATCCCCCAGGTCAGCTGGTAACTCATCTACTACTTCCACCATTTGAGGAGTGGCCTGGGCTTGCGCTGGTTTGGTCAGTACCCATTGTACATCCTGGTCCTGGAAGGATGCCAGCATGGCCCGCAAAAGGATAACCAGCCCCTGGCCACCGGCATCCACTACCCCTACCTGCCGCAAAATGGGCAGCAATTCCGGTGTCCGCTGTAATCCTTCTTCAGCAGCTACCACTGCTGCTTGCCATACTTCAATAGCGGAGCTAGCCTTGCGGACAGCCTTTTCCGCCCCCTGAGCCGCTTCGCGAATCACAGTCAGTATCGTGCCTTCAACCGGCTTTAGTACCCCTTTGTAAGCCGTATCGGCAGCGCCGCGGAAAGCAGCAGCCACCTCTTTCGGCCCCATTTCCTGTACCTGGTTCAGCTTCAAGGCAAATCCCCGCAAAATCTGGGAGAGGATCACGCCCGAGTTGCCGCGGGCTCCCATCAAAGAGCCCCGGGCCATAGCCTGGGCCACGGCGGGAATGGTATCCTCCCGAACCCGGGCCAGTTCCGCTACCGCTCCCTGCCAGGTCAGAGCCATATTGGTCCCGGTATCACCATCAGGAACGGGAAAAACATTTAATGCATCCACTTGCTCCCGCTGAGCCTGTAATACTTCACCTGCGGTTACAAAAGCCTTTCTCAGCTGACTGCCATCGATAGTCCTAGACACACCTGTTCCTCCTGCTCTAAATTAACTTTCCTGCAAACGTACTCCCTGGACTGTAACATTTACCTGGGCTACCCGCAGCCCGGTGGTGTTTTCCACCAGATACTTGACCCTTTCCTGAATATTATGGGCAACCTCGGAAATCTTTACCCCATACTGGACGATAATGTAGAGGTCAATGGATACTTCCTGTTCATCAGTGCGGGTGACATACACGCCCTTGTGAGCCTGGTCGCCGCGAAAAAGTTCGGCCAGGCCGTCAGTTATCTTGCGAGAAGCCATCCCAACCAGTCCATAACATTCCATGGCTGCATTGCCAGCTATAACAGCAATCACATCTTCACTGATCTGAATTTTTCCCAGCATATAAAAACCTCCTCCAGCACATCTTTTAATATTATAACCGCTAATTAATCACAAAAAAAGGGCCCACCTGCATGCGGGTCACCTGCTGCTTAATTACTGCTAACAATCTGGTTCAGTTCAGCCAGCAGTTTTTCTAAATCAACACCATGCATCTTCGCCCCGGCCGCAATGGATTCTGCAGTAGCACCCATACATTCAAGACAGTGCATTCCATACTTTTTAAAAATCTCTCTGGTTTGCGGATAGCGGGCTATCGTCTCAAAAATGGACATATCTCTGGTAATCACGGGACATCCCCCCTTAAAATTATATATTCAACGCAGCTTGCACATTTTCCTGCTTGCCAACTAAGAATGTTTCTGTTAGAATATAGAAGTGATTTTTGCGAGCGGTTGGCTGTAAAGGAGGTGGGTTGTAAAATGGCAAAGTGTGCAGTTTGCGGTAAAGGTCAAGTGGTAGGCATCCAGCTCAGCCACTCTCACATCCGGACCAAGCGGACCTGGTCTCCCAACCTGCAGCGGGTAAAAGCTCTGGTCAATGGCACTCCCAGGCGGATCATGGTTTGCACCCGGTGCCTGCGTTCCGGCAAGGTCCAGCGGGCCATCTAATTTAGCAAAAAAACCAGCGATAGCGCTGGTTTTTTTATTTTTCCTCCCTTTTATTCAATTCAAACATCAGCTGCTCCAGCTCTGCCTTGCTGAAATGATACTTTTCATTGCAAAAATGGCAGCGCAATTCTGCCCCACCCTCGGCAGCCATTTCTGCTAGCTCTTTCCAGCCCAGCGCAAGCAAAATGCCACTCATTCTTTCTCTGGAACAGCGGCAGGCAAAGCGCACTTCCTTGCGTTCCAGGATCTGAAAATCAAAGCCCTGTAAAGCCTGTTGCAACAAGTCCTCCGCCCTTGCTCCTTCGGCTACCTGGGAGGAAACCGGTGGGAGCTGGGCCAAATTGGCCTCCAGAGCGTTGATAACCTCCTCGGTCGCACCAGGCATCAGCTGCAGGAGAAAACCACCAGCAGCCTGCACATGGCCCTCTGGAGCCACCAGTACCCCCAGCGCCACGACAGAGGGGATCTGTTCCGATTTGGCAAAATAATGGGTCAGATCCTCGGCAATCTCCCCTGATACCAGAGGGGAAGTCCCGGTATAGGGCTCTTTCAGGCCCAGGTCACGGGTAAAGTAGAGCTGGCCCTGTCCCACCGCCCGGCCTACATCCAGTTTTCCGGGACCTTTGGGCGGTAAATCCACATGAGGCTCCTGGACATAGCCCCGCAAATTGCCTTCAGCATCTGCCTGAGTAATAATCCCACCAATGGGGCCATCACCAAAAATACGCAAGGTGACGGTTTCCTCATTTTTCAAAGTCGCTCCCAAGAGCGCCACTGCCATCAGACAGCGGCCCAGAGCCGCAGTAGCAGTAGGCCAGGTATCATGCCTTTGTCGTGCTTCTTCCACAGCCCGGGTTGCCGTCAGGGCCAGAGCCCGGATTTGCCCCCCGGCAGCTATCCCCCGGATCAACTCATTTTGCATCTTTTTTCCGCCTTTCTACCAGTTAATTTCCTTTATCACTGCACCATTCTGAAGATTAAGCAGCTGAATGCCCCGTTCAGTCACTACCGCCAGGGTCGGAGGCCAATCCTCTTTAGGCAAAGTAGGACTGCCCGGATTTAACAAAAAGGTCCCTTCCTGTTCCAGCAGTACAGGCACATGGGTATGGCCGCTGATCACCACCCGGGCTTTCTGCTGTTTAGCCAGCTTAATCAGACCAGCGGGGCCATCATATTGATGCCCATGGGTTATAACCAGTAAACCAAAGGAAGTATGTACCTGAGTCAAAGGAGGGAGCTGGCGAGCCAGCATCATTTCATCCACTTCGGCATCACAATTGCCCCGCACTGCCAGCCAGGGTCGGGTTAAGCTGTTAAGGGCCTCCGCCAGCGCCGGCGGATTGTATCCGGCTGTAATCGGGTTACGGGGGCCAGGAGCCAGGATATCCCCGGCATGCAAAATCAAATCACAATCGGCCAGTACCTGCTGCCAGGCCTCTTGCCAGACCTGAGAATTGCCATGAGTATCAGAAATCACTCCTATCCGCATGCCAATCACCTCACCGCCTATTTTACTGCCCCTTCGCTATCAGGTCAAGTAAAAGGAAAACGGGCCATGCGGCCCGCTCAATCCAGTTCTTTATTTGCGCAATTCCATACCAGCTCCGGCTTTGGTAGCCTGGGAAGCGATCATGTCACTATTGCCGCTATTGACCAGTTTATGCCAGGTACCTGCCGGTACATAGATAATGGAACCAGCAGCAACAGCGATTTTCTCTTCCCCATTGCCATTATCCAGATAAAACTCCCCTTCGCCCTGGAAGACAAAGAAAACCTGGTCGCCTTCCGGATGGCGATGGTAATCCAGCACCTGGCCGGGTTTGAAGTAGTAAGTGTCAACCCCCAGCATGCCGCCGCTGAAGTTGGCGATTTTATTCATAGCTTCTGCTTTAAAAGCGGGATTTTGAATGACATTTACGTGTTGACTCATAATTTATACCTCCTCATCGATTTCAGTATTAGTTTTGCCTTGCTACTGTTAACAATATACCATGTTAATTTTTGTTTGTCAATAATAATTATTATTATCCTTTAATAAAATCAGCCATCTCTTTACAAAATAGCTTCTGAGGAGGGTCGCTTATGCGCAGTTTATGGAAAGGTGCCGTCAGCTTCGGCCTGGTTAATATCCCGGTCAAAATGTATGTAGCCACCGAAAAAAAGGATATCCGCTTCAATTATCTGCATCAACCCTGTCATACACCGGTACAGTACCGGAAATATTGCCCCACCTGTCAACGGGAAGTGGAGGCAGAGGAAATAGTGCGCGGTTACGAATACAATAAAGGCCAGTATGTCATCATCTCAGAAGAGGATCTGGAAAATATACCGGCCCCAACGGCCAGAGCCATTGAAATCCTGGATTTCGTTGAGCTCAGCCAGATTGATCCTATCTATTATGACAAGACCTATTATCTGGCTCCAGCCGAAGGAGGGCAAAAGCCCTATGCCCTGCTGAAAGCAGCCATGGAAAAGACCGGCAAAATCGCCATCGCCAAAGTCACCATCCGCAGCAAGGAGGCCCTGGCAGCAGTGCGCTGTCATCAGGAATGTCTGGTGCTGGAAACCATGTTCTATCCCGATGAAATTCGCTCTCCCCGCTATATACCGGAACTGGAATTTCAGGCCCAGTTGCAGGAAAAAGAACTGGAAATGGCGGTTACCCTGATCAATAACCTGGCCGCCCCCTTTGACCCGGAAAAATACACCGACCGCTACCGGGAAGCTCTGCGCCAGGCAATCGCAGCCAAAATCGCCGGCCAGGACGTAGTCGCTGTCCCGGCTGCTCAGCCGGCAAAAGTAGTAGATTTGCTGGAGGCCTTAAAAGCCAGTCTGGAACTGACCAAACCCCAGGCCAAAGCAGCCGGGGGTGAAGGCTGATGCCCCTCTTTTACCCACCCATGCTGGGAACCCTCTGGCGGGAAGAATGGCCGATAAACTGGTATTATGAAGTCAAATGGGATGGCATCCGGGCCCTGCTCTATCTGGAAGAAGGAGGCTGGCGACTTTTAAGCCGCCGTGGCCAGTTGCTCAACCACGCTTTCCCGGCCCTGGAAGACCTGCGTTCAGCTTTTTCCTTTCTGCCAGTGGTTTTAGATGGTGAACTGGTAGCCTTTGACCAGCAGGGCCGTCTCTCCTTTTCCGCCATCTTAAAGCAAATGCAGGGAAAACAAACCCTGCCCTGGTACTACTGGGTATTTGATTGCCTGCACCTGGGGGAGCCGTTGCTGCATCTTCCCCTGCGGGAGCGCAAGGAAAAACTGGCCCGTTCTTTCCCTCATCATCCTCTGGCTGGACCGGTGCAGTGGTATCAAGGAGAACAGGCCCGCCTGCTGTGGCAAAAAGTAAAGGAGCTGGAACTGGAAGGAATGATGGCAAAAGACCCTGAAAGTCCCTACCTGCCAGGAAAACGCAGTCAGCACTGGCTCAAAATCAAGCGGGAACAGCGGCTTGAACTCTCGATCCTCGGTTTTACCCGGGAAAACCGTCCGGTCAGCTCTCTGCTGGTAGGAGAAATCAGCCCTGCAGGAGAGAAAAAAGTCAGGTGTAAAGTTAATTGCTCCCTACCCGCTCCCCGTTATCAGGCGCTGGTACAGCTGCTAAGAGCGCTAACCCTGGAGCAGGAAGGCAATATTTTCTGGGTACAGCCCCTGTTAATTGCCGAAGTCGCCTATTTGGAGTTAACGGCAGAAAACCAGCTGCGCCATCCCCGTTTGCTGGGAATTAGAAAACAGGAGGAGAAAAAATGAACCTCCAGCTTACTAATCTGGATAAACCCTTTTGGCCGGAAGGCATTACCAAGGGAGATTTGCTGGCCTATTATCAGGCTATGGCATCTGCCCTGCTTCCCCTGCTGTGCCAGCGTCCCCTGGTCCTGAAACGTTACCCTGATGGCATTGAGGGTGAATATTTTTATCAAAAACAGGCTCCACCTCACACTCCGCCAGATTTTCCCCGGGTCCACTGGCATGGCATCGATTATCTTTATGTAAAAACTGTTGAACACCTGCTATGGATCATCAATACCGGGGCCATTGAGATCCATGCCTGGCCTTCCCGGGTACCCCGGCTGGACCAGCCCGATATCCTCCTCTTTGACCTGGATCCCGCCCCAGGAGTCCCCTTTTCCCAGGTCTGTCAGGCTGCCCTGCTGGTCAAGGCTGCGCTGGAAAAGCTGGGTCTGGTGGGATTTGTTAAAACTTCCGGTTCCCGGGGCTTGCACATTTTTGTGCCCATTCAACCGGGACCAGCGAGTGGTCAATTGCGGCGGGCCCTGGCCCTGCTCTGCCAGACCCTGGTTCAGGTCTGGCCGACCGGTCTTACTACCGAATTCAGTAAAAGCAAGCGCCAGGGCAAAGTCTATCTGGATTACCTGCAAAATACCACCGGCAAATCCACTGCCTGGGTCTACAGTGTGCGCCCATTGCCGGGCGCACCCCTCTCCTGGCCGGTCAGCTGGGATGAAGTCGAGGCAGGCAATTTAAACCCGCAGCAATTTACCTTGCATAATTACCTTCAGTACATTCCTCAGGCCCGGCAGCTCTGGGGGGATTTTTTTCAACAGGCCCGGTCGGCCGCAGGTTTACTGGCTTTACTATCTTGACACGAAGGCCTGGTTTCCCGTAAGATATATTTAGACAGTTATCTAAATATCTAAATGGAGGTGGGGCTATGTCCTTATCCCTCACATTTAAGGCCCTTTCCGATCCCACCCGGCGCAAAATCCTGGAATTGCTGCGGCAGGGTGATCTGACCGCCGGCGCCATCGCAGAACACTTCCAGATCAGCAAGCCCAGCATCTCCCACCATTTAAACCTGTTAAAACAGGCGGGACTGGTGGTGGATGAACGCCAGGGGCAAAATATCCTCTATTCCCTCAATACCTCAGTGCTGGAAGATGTCCTGAGCTGGTTTCTGGAAATGAAAGGAGTGCATGAAGATGAGAAGAAAATGGATTGAAATCGCCATCTGGAGTCTCCTGCTGGGGCAGCTGGCCCTGAGTGTTTACCTCTATCCCCGTTTGCCTGACCCCCTGCCTACCCACTGGAATATGCGGGGAGAAGTAGATGGCTACATGAGTAAACCTCTGGGAGTCGGTTTCCCGCTGGCCCTCAACCTGGGCATCTATCTGCTGCTGGTCTCCCTGCCAGCCCTGGACCCCAAGGCCAAAATCGAGAAGTTTCAACAAGTGCTGGACATGGTCAGGCTGTTCATTCATGGGCTACTAACGGTTATTTTTGTCATTGCTTTATTAAACAGTCTGGGTTACGCCATCCCGGTGGATAAAACGGTACCGGCCCTGATCTCTCTGTTATTTATCTTCCTCGGCAATTATCTGGGCAAACTGCGCCCCAATTATTTTATCGGCATCCGCACCCCCTGGACCCTGGAAAATGAACAAGTCTGGCAAAAAACCCACCGCGTCAGCGGTCCCGTCTGGATGGGGGCCGGACTGGTGGGTCTGATCGGTTCCTTCCGGGGAGGAGCCATTGCCTTTGGTTTTTTCTTTGGCGCGTTAATGGCTGCTACAGCCTTTTCCCTCTGGTATAGCTGGAAGGTCTATCAGGACCTTAAAGGGTCTGACAAACATTAGCTTTATCTTCCCACTCCAGGGAAGTTAATAAGCGCAGTTCAAACATTTTCAGCAAAAAGCGCACCCTTAATGCCGGGCCCATAATAGCATGCCAGCGATTGCCGGCGAAAGGCAGGAAGGTGACATCCAGGGGATCATCATCATTTTCAAAATAGGCCTCCACCTGTTGCCAGGCAGGAAGCAAGTTTTCATCCAGGATTTCCACCTGGAAAATGATTTCACCGGGATTTTTCTCTTCAGTCAATTTGATCTTGTTCTGGTCAAAGCAATACTTCAGCATTCTCTTTCCTCCCGCTGTTTTTTATCTTTTATTATAACACAAAACCCGTCTTCAGTAGCAGGAATTCCCTTCTGCTCTGTCGAAAATTTTAGCTACCCAGCGGTGAGGAGGATTTTCTGTGTGGCTAAAATTTTTTCAGGTAGTGCGGGAACTGCAAATCCATCGCCATATCAATAAACTCAAACCAGAGGAAATCAAGGAAATGCAGCTGATTCATCTGGGTTATCTCTCCGGCCGTCCCCAGCTGATTACCAGAAAAAACTGGCTGAGCCGGGTGCCCTTTGTGGAATTTCCGCTGGCCCTTGAGTGTCAGGCCCAGCCAGGACTCTTCTTTGGTTTTTATCGCCTTTTCCGCAGTCAGGCCAGAGATATCTTGCAGGCCAAACTGGGGGACCAGTTTTATGTGCGCAGCATTGCCGTCAATGACCCGGAATTGCGCTGGTATTATGTGCTGGAGTTAGTGCCAGCCGATAAGCTGACCGATTTCCCCTTGCGCTACAAAGAATACCTTCTACCTCATAAGTTAAACTGTCTGCGCTAAAAAGGGACCAGCGCCAGAAGCGCCGGTCCCTTTTTATTTTACTGGAACAGCTCAGTACTGAGATAACGTTCACCGGTATCGGGAGCCACCACAACCACTCTTTTGCCTGCCCCCAGTTCTTTCGCTACCTTCAGGGCAGCCCAGACGGCAGCACCAGAGGAAATACCTACCAGAATCCCCTCTTTGCGGGCCAGGTTACGGGCAGTTTCCATCGCATCTTCATTGGTCACCTGAATGACCTGGTCATAAATCTTTGTATTCAGCACGTCAGGCACGAATCCAGCGCCAATGCCCTGGATTTTGTGAGGTCCGGGATTGCCGCCACTCAACACCGGGCTGGCAGCAGGTTCCACAGCTACTATTTTGACACCGGGGATTTTTTCTTTCAAAACCTCACCAACCCCGGTTATGGTACCGCCGGTGCCGACCCCGCCGACAAAGGCATCCAGCTGACCGCCGGTCTGCTCCAGAATTTCCAGCGCGGTAGTCTTGCGATGGATTTCCGGGTTGGCCGGGTTTTTAAATTGCTGGGGCAGGAAATAATCGGGATTCTGGGCCAGCAGTTCTTCCGCCCGGCGCACGGCCCCTTTCATTCCCTCACTGCCAGGGGTGAGAATCAGCTCGGCACCATAGGCTTTCAACAAATTGCGCCGCTCTATGCTCATGGTTTCCGGCATCACCAGGATCAGCTTATAACCCCTGGAAGCTGCCACCATGGCCAGACCAATACCGGTATTGCCACTGGTGGGCTCTACGATGGTAGCTCCCGGCTTCAGAATACCGGCTTGTTCAGCAGCTTCGATCATGGACAGAGCAATCCGGTCTTTAACACTGCTGCCCGGGTTGAATGACTCCAGTTT
Source organism: Carboxydocella sporoproducens DSM 16521 (assembly GCF_900167165.1). NCBI lineage: Bacteria > Bacillati > Bacillota > Clostridia > Eubacteriales > Clostridiales Family XVI. Incertae Sedis > Carboxydocella > Carboxydocella thermautotrophica. The sequence goes on from NZ_FUXM01000006.1 coordinate 94,894, forward strand.
TACATAAACCTCAGCCATATTCTCATCTACCAGTTTGTTCAACCGCACCAGGGGGGTTTGGCCGATCAATTCAGCAATATTGTTGGCTACACGCATGCAAATTACCTCCTCTTTATTCCGAGTATTTCGCTCTGTTTTTATGCTTATCTAAAGCATAACAGACATTATTATTTTTGTCAATAAAAATCGAAAAAACCCATTGGGCATTTTTTGCTCAATGGGTTCTGCTCAGTTTAGGCAAGTACAGGGTTGCGACAGCACCCCCGGTAGGCCAATTGCCCAGCTCGATCCGGCCCCCGTGGGTTTCAGCTATTTGTTTGGAAACCACCAGTCCCAGGCCCATTCCTTCTTCCTTGGTAGTAAAAAAGGGCTCAAAGACTTTGTTTAAAACCTCAGGAGGCAACCCCGGGCCATCATCCATCACCAGTACAGCCCATTCCTGCTCCCGGCTCTCCACTTCGACTACCACTTTGCCACGGCTACCACAGGCATCCACCGCGTTTTTGATAAAATTGACCAGCACCTGCTTGATTTGTTCCCGGTCAGCCCGCACATAGGCCTGACCATATGTAACCCCTTCTAAGGCAACCCCTTTCAGGTTGGCTTCACTGACCATTACCGCCAGAGTTTCCCGCACCAGGTTGATCAGATCTACATCCCGAAAATTGGGGGCACTGGGTTTGGTGAGCAAGAGAATTTCGCTCACCAAACCCTTGATGCGCCGTAATTCTTCATTGACCAGGGCTGCATACTCCCGGGCCTTCCCTTCCGGCAGCAGCGGATTTAGCAGCTGCATGAAACCCATCACCGTCGTCAGGGGGTTACGGATTTCATGGGCCAGCCCGGCAGCCAGCTGCCCGACAACCGCCAGTTTTTCCTGGCGGATGAGTTTATCCTGCATCTCCCGTTCCCTGGTCACATCCCTGACCATCATGATTAGTCCCAGGAAACGGTTTTTGCTGTCCCGGAGCGGGGTCATAAAAACATCCAGCAAGCGTTGATTGACTTTGATATTCCTCTTTTCATAAGCTTCTTTATTTCCGGAACGGAATTCCTCCATTAATTCTAAAACCTGAGCCTGGAACAGCGGTGAATGACATTCCACCACATTCTGCCCGATGAAGTGTTCAGGATTAACAGCAAAAATATCCGCTGCTGCTTGATTAATCTGTACACAACAGGCATCAGGATCGAGAATCATAATCCCATCAACCAGACTGTTAAACAAAGGGCTTTTGCCGATCTTGATTAGCTCTTTCCCTTTCCCCGCACTCATACAAACCTCCCAAACTCCACTCTTTATAATTGTTTTATAACTGCGGCACAGCGGGGACAAAGGTCTGGATGTTCTGCATCCTGGCCTGTTTCGGTGCTATAAATCCAGCATCTTTCGCACTTGCTTCCAGCTGCGGCAGTGACTTCTACCTCCAGTTCCCCGGTACCGCTGGCCAGTTCCACCTGGGAGACGATGAAAATGGGGGCCAGCTGCTCCAGGTATTGTTGTAACAGTTCCAGCTCTGCGCCACTGGCAGTCAGCTTCACCCGGGCATCCAGAGAATGCCCGATCACCTTCTGCTGTCGGGCCACTTCCAGGGCCTTGGTTACTTTTTCCCGTACTTCCAGCAGTTTCTCCCAGCGTTCTGCCAGTGCCTCATCCAGGTAGCGCTGCTCCACCCCGGGCATGTCGGTCAGCTGAACACTCCTGGGTCTTTCCCCCGGCAGGTAGCGCCAGATTTCCTCAGTGGTAAAGGCCAGTACCGGTGCCAGCAGGCGCACCAGGGCATCAATGATGTAGTACATCACCGTCTGAGCCGCCCGCCGTTCCCGGGATGCAGGCAGGGAAACATACAGCCGGTCCTTGGAAATATCGAAATAGATGGCACTTAAGTCCACAGCACAGAAGTTGTGAATAGCATGGTAGACAATATGGAATTCATAGTTTTCATAGCCGGCCCGTACCCGTTCGATTAACCGCTGCAATCGGTAGAGGGCCCATTTGTCCAGCTCCGGCATCTCGTCATAATCCACCAGATCGGTAGCCGGATTGAAATCATAAAGGTTGCCCAGTAAATAGCGGCAGGTATTGCGGATCTTTTTGTAAGCCTCGGCAATCTGCTTCAGAATATTGGGGCTGGCCGCTACATCGGAACGATAATCAGCAGAAGCCACCCAGAGCCGCAGGATATCCGCCCCCATCTGGTTGATGACCTCCAGGGGATCAACCCCGTTACCCAGGGACTTGGACATCTTTCTGCCTTTTTCATCCACCAGGAAGCCGTGGGTCAGCACTGCCCTGTAAGGTGCCTGCCCGCGGGTGGCCACTGCAGTCAGCAGGGAGGAGTTGAACCAGCCCCGGTGCTGGTCACTACCCTCCAGATAGAGGTCAGCGGGCCAGCTCAGTTCCGGCCAGTATTCGGGCTGATCGCAAACCGCCGCATGGCTGGAGCCACTGTCAAACCAGACATCCATGATATCAGTTTCCTTGCGGAAGCGGTCATGGCCACACCTGGGGCAGGTTAGACCGGGAGGCACCAGCTCGGCAGTTTCCCGGGCAAACCAGATGTCGGAACCATGTTCTTTGAACAGGTTTTTAATATGCTTGATGGTCTGGTCATTGATGATTTCCTGACCGCATTGTTCACAGTAGAAAATGGGAATAGGCACGCCCCAGAGGCGTTGCCGGGAAATACACCAGTCTCCCCGCTCTGCCACCATGTTGTAGATACGGTCACGGCCCCAGGCCGGGATCCATTGCACCTCGTCAATGGCCTTTAAGGCCTGCTGACGAAAACCATCGATGGAAGCAAACCATTGCTCGGTAGCCCGGAAGACAATGGGATTTTTACAGCGCCAGCAATGGGGGTACTGGTGAGAAATCCTGCCGCTTTTCAGCAAATAGCCATGTTCATCCAGCCACTGGATTACCTTCAGGTTCCCGTCATTGATATGCAGCCCGGCAAAAGGTCCAGCTTCCTGGGTGAAATAGCCGCTGTCATCCACCGGGTTAACAACTGGCAAGCCATATTTCTGACCCACTTCAAAGTCCTCCGCCCCGTGGCCTGGTGCAGTATGGACCGCACCGGTACCGGCTTCCAGAGTGACATGGTCACCGAGGATGAGGGGACTCTCCCGATCCATGAAAGGATGGCGGCAAACTACTCCTTCCAGTTCCTGGCCTTTGAACCGGGCCGCAATCCCCTGTTCCGTCAGGCCGGTAGCTTCCAGGAACTGTTTTAGCAATTCCCGGGCCACCAGCAACTGCCCTTTTTCCGTTTGCACCAGCACATAATCGAAATCCGGATGCAGACAAATGGCCAGGTTGGCGGGCAGGGTCCAGGGGGTTGTGGTCCAGATTACCACCCCGGCCTCCTGCGGCAGTTTCCCTTTGCCATCCTGGACCGGAAAGCGGACATAAATGGAATGGGAGGTCTTGTCTTTGTATTCCACCTCCGCTTCCGCCAGGGCGGTTTCGCAGCTGGCACACCAGTACACCGGCTTCAGACCTTTGTAAATATAGCCCCGTTTGGCCATTTCCCCGAAAATCTCAATCTGTTTGGCCTCAAAATGCGGCATCAGGGTAAGATAGGGGTTTTCCCAGTCTCCCCTCACCCCCAGGCGTTTAAACTGTTCTTTTTGTATACCGGCATATTTTCTGGCATATTCCGCACAGCGCTGGCGGAATTCCACCGGGCTTACCGCCTTGCGGTTAAGACCCAGGTCCTTGATCGCCCGCTGTTCAATGGGCAGGCCATGGGTATCCCAGCCCGGTACATAGGGGGCATCATAGCCGGTCATGGATTTGTACTTGACGATAATATCCTTTAATACTTTGTTCAGGGTATGGCCCAGATGAATATCCCCATTGGCATAAGGCGGGCCATCATGCAGGATAAACTTGGGCCGGCCCTGGTTTTTCTGTTGTACCTGCCGGTAGATATCCATTTCTTCCCAGAACCTGAGAATTTCCGGCTCCCGTTGCGGCAAATTGCCCCGCATGGGAAAATCGGTTTTGATCATATTGAGAGTTTTGCTGTAATCCATTGCCTTTCCTCCTAAACTGAAAATGTTTACCGCAAAAAATATACTCCCGCCCCCTATGGGACGGGAGTTATACCCGTGGTACCACCCAACTTGCCGGCATAAACCGGCCACTCCTTGTGCAGGTAACGGTTGCACCGGGCCAGCCTACTCCGCCTGTAAGCCTTTCAGCCGCCAGCTCCCGGGGGATCCGCCGTACTGCCCGGGCTCCGGCTTCCACCCTCCCGGAGTCGCTGTTCCCTGCCTCCCTACGGCCTGTCCCGTTCATCGCCATTAGACAAATAGCTCATTTTGTCAATTATTGTATACTTTTCGTACGGTTTTTGTCAAGGGCTATCTTTTCATGCCAGAAAATACTATAATATTGAATAAGCGTTCATTCAGTTATGGGAGGTAGAGAGCATGGCCGAAAAAACCTTAATTCTGGAGTATCTGGACAATCTGGCCCTGATTACCCTCAATCGTCCTGCTGCCCTCAATACCATTAATCTGGATCTGCTGCAGGAAATGGAAGAAATCCAGCAGAAACTGGCTCAGGACCCCAACCTGCGGGCCGTAGTGGTGCAGGCGGCCGGTCCCCATTTTTCTGCCGGTATCGATCTCAGCCTGCTGGCTCAGGTGGATGCCAGCTTTGTGCTGCAGCAGGTCCAGAGATTACAGCAGATTTTTCAGCGCTGGCAGCAATTAACCGTTCCTGTCATTGCCGCCATTCAGGGAGTCTGTTTTGGTTCCGGCCTGGAGCTGGTTCTGGCCTGTGACCTCCGGATCGCAGCCGCTAATGCCCGTTTTGCCTTGCCGGAAGTGCGTTTTGGTCTTGCCCCTGACCTGGGGGGCACCAGTCGCCTGACCAAACTGGTCGGGGCCGGTCAGGCCAAACGCCTGCTGCTCACCTGTGAGGAAATCGATGCCCAGGAAGCTAAAACCATCGGTTTGGTGGAAAAGGTGGTACCCGAAGCAGAGCTGGAAAAGGCTGCTCTGGGCTGGGCGCAAGCTATCGCTTCCTTCCCGCCGGCCGGGCTACGCTTTGCCAAACAGGGCGTGCAGGTGGCCCAGGAAGCCAGTCTCGCTGCGGCCCTTCTGTTCGAGCAGGCCCAATCCGTATATTGTTGTGGTACCCAGGAACAAAAAGAAGCCATCGCCGCCTTTTTCCGCAAACAGAAGTAACCCGGTCCGCGCCGGGTTTTCCTTTTCTTAGCGGACAAAACCGGTAATCCTTTCCCGGTGTTCCGTTTCCGAATCAGGTACCAGCTCCTTGAGCTCCAGCACCGGACTGAGGCAACAATCCTTATCCCCCAGTTCGGCCAGAATCTCTTCCCTCCGGCGCCGGGCAAAATACTGGCTCACTTCCTCATAGACCGGTTGTCCCGGCAAGGCCGGGGCAAATTGCTGGGACAGCCAGTGTTCTTTGCCGGTGGCCCGGCAAAAATTGGCCCAGAATTTTTCTTCCAGTGCAGCCAGCACCACATATCCGTCCAGACAGCGGTAGAGGTTATAACAGACTATGCCTCCGGCTACCACACCCTGGCCGGGTAAGGGGTAACGGCGTTTGTCCTGGCCATAAAAGGCACCGGTAACATTGGCCCAGCTCTGGACTACCTCGGCAATACCAATAGTATAGCGTCCCCCCTGTCCGCTCACTGCCTGCTTGTAAAGGGCTGCGGCAGCCACTGCAAACAATGCCATGCCCCCGGCCAGATCGCCCAGCAATAACCCGGGAATGGCCCGTTCCTGTTTGCCGGTACTGCCGATGATTCCTCCTACCGCCTGGTAGTTGAGGTCATGGCCTGCATCTTTAGCCCAGGGGGAATCCGGCTGATAGCCCCCTATGGTGATGTAAGCCAGGCGCGGATTTAACGTTTGCAGAAAATCATAACCCAGGCCCAGTCGTTCCATTACCCCGGGCCGAAAACTTTCAATCAACAAATCAGCCTCTTTCACCAGCTGCAGGAACTCCTCCCGGTCCACTGCCTGTTTCAAATCCAGATAACGGATTTCCTTGCAGCTGTTGAGCAGGCGGTAAATATAGGCATCCTCCCCTTCCCGTTCAGGAAAGAGGCTTTTCAGATAATCTCCCTTGCCTTTGTCTTCAATTTTCACCACCCGGGCCCCAAACTGGGCCAGCAAGAAAGTGCCATATGGTCCCGGCAGCAGCCGGGTCAGGTCTACAATCAGCGGTTGATTCACAAAAAACATTGGCTTCTTACCTGGTTCAAAAAACTTGACTGTTTTTATTTTTAGCCAAGTTGGCCCCCAGACCAGGATTTCGCCTCCTTCCGAATACTTGATTTGCCCCCGCGGGGCAGGGCGACAGGGGACCTCGGCCCGGGAGTTCCACCCGGACGGGAGTACTGCACCGGTTTATGCTGACCTCCCGGTGGGAGTATAACTCCGCCTCCCGCGTCCTGTTAGGACGCCTACCGGTTTCTCCGACACCGGCTAAACGGGGTCACCGTACGGACAGGGCCAATAACTTCAGGTCAGGCCAGACGGAGTTATACGCCTCCTGTTCACACGGAGCAAGCCCGTTATGCACAGAAAG
>NZ_FUXM01000007.1 GCF_900167165.1 Carboxydocella sporoproducens DSM 16521
TGACCTGAAGTTATTGGCCCTGTCCGTACGGTGACCCCGTTTAGCCGGTGTCGGACAAACCGGTAGGCGTCCTAACAGGACGCGGGAGGCGGAGTTATACTCCCACCGGGAGGTCAGCATAAACCGGTGCAGTACTCCCGTCCGGGTGGAACTCCCGGGCCGAGGTCCCCTGTCGCCCTGCCCCGCGGGGGTAAATCAAGTATTCGGAAAGGAGGCGAAATCCTGGTCTGGGGGCCAACTTGGCTGGAGATAAAAACAGTCAAGTTTTTTGAACCAGGTTGGGCAAATGAAGTGGCAGGAAATTCAGGTGACTGTCCACCGGGATGGAGTGGAAGCGGTAGCCAATATTCTACATGAGACTGGAGCCAATGGAGTAATCATCGAAGACCCGCAGTTGAAATGGCAATACATTGAGGAGAAACGCTGGGATTATTATGAATTTCCCGAGGAAGAGGCGGGTGATCCCGATCTGGTGGTGGTCAAGGCTTACCTGCCCGAAGGAACAAAGCTGGCCGCCCAGGTGGAAGATGTGAAGCGGGCGGTCAATGACCTGAAACATTATCATTTGCCCGGACTCTATTGTGAACTGGCCTTTTCCCTGGTTGATGACCAGGACTGGGCGACCTCCTGGAAAAAATATTTTAAAACGGAAAAAATAGGAGAGAAGATAGTGATCAAACCCACCTGGGAGGATTATCAGGCTCAGGATGGGGAGATCGTGGTAGAACTGGATCCGGGGATGGCCTTTGGCACCGGAACCCATCCCACTACTGCCATGTGTATCCGGGCCCTGGAAAAACTTTTCCCCGGTCCCAGAGTTGTCTATGATGTGGGCACCGGTTCTGGCGTGCTGGCCATCGTGGCCGCTAAACTGGGGGCAGAAGATGTCCTGGCCATCGATCTGGATGAAACGGCGGTCAAGGTGGCCTGGGAAAATGCCGACCAGAATGATGTCACCCATATTGTCCGGGTGGAAGAAGGCAATTTGCTGGATACAGTGGCCGAGCCCGCGGATTTGATTATCGCCAACATTATCGCTGATATCATCATCATGGTTACACCGGCAGTAAAGGAACACCTGCTGCCTGGTGGCCGGTTCCTCTGTTCCGGCATTATCGAGGAAAGGGAACAGGAGGTCAGGGCTGCCCTGGAGGTCAGTGGCCTGACTATAGTGGAAACCTGGCGGGATAGCGGCTGGGTAGCTATGCTGGCCGAAAGGAGATAGGAGATGACCCGCTTTTTTGTCCAACCAGAGCAAATCGGTGAACAGTATATTACCATCACCGGGGACGATGCCTACCATTTGGCCCGGGTGCTGCGGGCCAAACCGGGAGAGCTGCTGGAGGCCGTCTGCGGTGATGGTTATGTATATTCCGGGGAAATTGTGGAAATTGCTAAAGATAGGGTGTTTGCCCGCAGGCAGGAGCGTCAGCCTGACCTATCCGAATCCCCTCTGGAAATCTGTCTGGTTCAGGGGCTACCCAAAGGGGAAAAAATGGAGCTGGTACTGCAGAAAGGTACAGAGCTGGGGGTCAAGCGCTTTATCCCCCTGGTTATGGCCAGGACGGTAGTAAGGCTGGAAGGCAATAAAGCCGCCGAACGGGTGGAACGCTGGCGCAAGATCGTACGGGAAGCGGCCAAACAATGCCGCCGTGGGCTGGTGCCGGAAGTGGACCCAGTTGCAACCTGGGAACAGCTCTGGCCGCAAATCCAGGCAGGGGACCTGCTACTTCTGCCCTGGGAAGAAGAGCAAAGCCGGGGGTTAAGGCAGCTGGCTGCTACTCTGCCGGTTCCTGGCCCCCGCCGCGTCTTTGTCATCATTGGCCCTGAAGGAGGGATAACCCCGGAGGAAGCAGCAGCGGCCCTGGAAAAGGGGGCCATCAGCATCAGCCTGGGGCCTCGGATTTTGCGCACAGAAACGGCGGCTATCACTGCAATCAGTCTGATCCAGTATCTCTGGGGCGACCTAGGAGGTGAGCCTAATGGCTGAACGAACAGTAGCTTTTGCTACTCTGGGCTGCAAGACCAATCAGTATGAAAGTGAAGCCATGGCCTCCCTCTTTCGTCAGGCCGGCTACCAGGTAGTGGATTTTGAACAACCGGCAGATGTCTATATCATCAATACCTGTTCTGTTACCCATCTCAGCAACCGCAAAAGCCGCCAGTTGATCCGGCGGGCTGCCCGCCGGGGTGGGCTGGTGGTGGTGACTGGCTGTTATGCCCAAACGGCTCCAGGGGAAGTGCTGGCCATCGAGGGTGTAGACCTGGTAGTGGGCACCCGCGACCGCCAGCAGCTGGTGCAGCTGGTGGAAGAAGCCCGCGCCGGTACGGAACCTCTGGCCCGGGTGGAGAATATCATGGAAGCAGCGGCTTTTGAGGAAATCGCTCCCGTTCTAGAGGAGGGGCGGGCCCGGGCTTTTGTCAAAATCCAGGAAGGCTGCAATAATTTCTGCAGTTATTGTATTATCCCCTATGCCCGGGGACCCCAGCGCAGCCGGGAGCCAGCCCGGGTGCTGGCGGAAATCCAGGCCCTGGTGGAACGGGGTTATCAGGAAGTGGTTCTGACCGGTATCTGTATCGGGGCCTATGGCCGGGAAGGCGGCGAGGGCGACCTGGCCTGGCTGGTGGAAAAAATCTGCCGGGAAACAGGCATACGCCGTTTACGCCTGGGCTCTATTGAGCCCACTAACCTGACACCGGCCTTGTTAGAGATAATGGCAGATTATCCACAGGTTTGTCCCCATCTACATATCCCCCTGCAAAGCGGCTGTGATGTAACCTTAAGGGAAATGAACCGCCATTACAGCACCTATGAGTATGCCCGCCTGCTGGGAGTGGTGCGGGAATTTTTGCCCCAGGCGGCTATAACTACCGATGTGATTGTGGGATTTCCCGGGGAATCAGGGGAACACTTTGCCGCAACTAAAGACTTTATCAGCCAGATGGGTTTTGCCCGCTTGCATGTTTTCCCTTACTCACCACGTCAGGGAACTCCTGCTGCAGAACGGACAGACCAGGTTCCGGCAGCGGTGAAGGAAAAGCGGGTGAAAGAGCTAAACCAGCTGGGACGACAGCTGGCCCGCAATTATGGACAGCGTTTTCTTGAAACAATCCAGGCAGTGCTGGTGGAACAGGAATATAAAGACGGTTTCTGGGAAGGCCTGACCGCCAATTATTTACGGGTTTTGTTACCAGCCCGGCCAGAGGAAAGAGGACAGCTAATTTCTGTTCGCCTCATCGGATGGCGTGGAGATTATCTGGTTGGGGAAAGATTGTAAATTTTTTGCGACAATAAGCAGGATTTGTTGTGGTAAATAGCGAATTATATAGTGTTGCAACCAGTATTCGGCGGAAGGAGGTGTACTATGCAGGACTGCATTTTTTGCAAGATCGTCAACAGGGAAATCCCGGCCAAAGTAGTATATGAAGATGAAAAAGTGCTGGTTTTCCACGATATTAACCCGGTGGCACCCATTCATCTTTTGCTTATTCCCAAGCAGCACATCCCTCATTTGCTGGCTGCGGATGAAGTTGACGAAGCACTGTTGGGACACCTTCAGCTTGTCGCCGGACGGGTTGCCAAGGACCTGGGTTTGGAGGAAAAGGGTTTTCGACTCGTAACCAATAATTTGAAGGATGCGGGTCAGGTTGTTTTCCACCTCCACTACCACCTGTTAGCCGGGCGTCCCTTTGGCTGGCCGCCGGGTTAAATGGGGTTATTGACACCCCTTTGTATTGTAGGATATAATAGGCAAGGCGCTTAATTAGCGCTAGGGTGCCAGTGGAGGGGAGGGAAACAGATGTCTGAAGTTCGCGTGGGTAAAAACGAATCCCTGGACAGCGCCCTGCGGCGGTTCAAGAAATCCTGCCAGCGGGCCGGGGTTCTTTCTGAAGTGAGAAAACGGGAACACTATGAAAAACCCAGTGTTAAACGGAAGAAGAAGTCCGAAGCTGCCAGAAAGCGTAAGTTCCGCTAATTAAGGGGGTTACCTTATGTCCCTGTTAGAGCGGTTGACAGCTGATATGAAAGAGGCCATGAAAGCCAAGGAAGCCGGGAAAGTCCGCCTCTCCACCATTCGCATGGCCAAATCAGCTATCAAGAACGCAGAAATTGAAAAAAAGCGGGAATTGACGGAAGAGGAAATCATCGAAGTCATTGCCCGTGAAGTCAAACAGCGGCGGGATGCCATGGAGGAGTACCGCAAGGCTGGCCGTGAGGATATCGTCCAGCAGCTGGAAGCAGAGGTGGCAGTCCTGCTGCCTTACCTGCCAGAACAGCTGGATGAAAACCAGTTACGGCAACTGATCCAGGAAGCCATCGCAGCTACCGGGGCCCAGGGGCCTAAGGAAATGGGCAAGGTCATGGGCTATCTGATGCCGAAAATTAAAGGCCGGGCCGATGGCAAACTGGTCAATCATCTGGTTAAGGAATATCTGGGATAAAAACAGGCCCGGGATCGAAGATCCCGGGCTTTTGATGTGCGCCCGGCATGGGCGTTGTCTATAGGGTGGAAGTCCCGAACGGCAAAGGTAGCAGTAGCCGTAGCTTAAGAAGCGGGGCTAAAGCTCATCCGCTGTTATCTTCAGGCCGGTGTAATGGTCAATGGGGTAGTAATGGACGGGCTAACCCCCTAATTTTGGATACATACTTTTAAATTCTCAAGTTTTCGTTGATTTTTCTCTCAATCTAATAAAATTTCATAAAATCACTTACTACTTTGTAGGCTTCGGCATATGTTTGGAACTCATACAAGCTTAAGCATTCTGCTTCTAGAATGTTTTTCCTGGAAAATACGAAATTTGATTTGTGGACCATTATCTGTTCTGATAACAGGTTTAATTTCTCCCTCAAGTAGTTTTCGCTTCCATAATGCCTGTTCCAGTGTTCGTAAGTCGAATTGTAGTAGATAAACAAGTTATTTGACGAAACTTTTTGGAAAATATTAGTTGACAATGTTTTTTTTTATTATTACTTACGGGGCCCCAAAAAACTTCAAAGAATTGGGGGAGATTATATTTGAAAGGTGGCATTTTAAGTAAATCCTATATTTGGGCTATTACTTTGGTCGTTTTAATTTTTATATTTACTTTAAGCCCTCATGTTCATGCATACAACAGTACAGGCGCTGTTTCATATGCTGAAAAGTGGGCAAAAAGTCGAAACTCTAACTATCCATCATTTGATAACGATTGTACAAACTTTGTTTCTCAGGCTATCCATGACCCTACGGGTGCTGGTAAACCCTTTGATGAGTCAGGATCATCCCAGTATTTTATGTGGTATATATATAAACGGTGGTGGGGATGGGATTATACCACAACCTGGTCAGTAGCAAGTCACTTTTATAATTACCTAAGAGAAAATCCAGCTGGCTCCTGGATTAACTCATGGAATCCTCCGCAACCTACCACACCTTCTGATATGAAGGAAGGTGACATACTTTTCTATGATTGGAATAACGATGGTTCTAAAGACCATGCAGCTATTGTGGTAGGATACGGGACTGATCCTACTTCCGGTTATGTTGGTAATTTACAAGACCAGCATACTACTGACAGATATCATGCCATTTGGCACTTACGCCCTTACAATTCCAAATGGACTACCACCGTAATTTATGATATGAGACCTTTTTGAAAAGGGGACAAATAGATAATGCAAGTTACAAAGAAAAGTTTATTTATCAGTACTCTTATTGTCTTATCCGCCTTAGTCATAATATGGGGAGGTCTGGGCTTTGTTGATAAAAATACAGCCGATGACCAGGCAGAGATTCGCCAGACAATTTTAAAATCTGTTGAATTAAGCCAGTCTCTTCCAGTACTCCCTGAACCTCAGGCATCAACCCCCCAGGAAAAAATTCCTGATCAAGTAAAAAGAATAATGTATGATAAGATTACATCCAGCTTGATGGAAATCTACAGCTCCAAATCTCCCTTACTTATACAACGTATTAGCGCCTTACAACAAGCTGTTGACAAACAAGAGCTGGAAAAGTTCAGAGCCAGGGGTGGCGGCTACTCTAAAGTCGAAAACGTTCAGATTACTATCAATGGAGATTCAGCCACTGCCCAGGCTGATATTACCACCTGGTCAGAATTTATCGAGGCAAATGGTAAAAAATTCAGGCCAGAAAATGGCGGACATTATGTATTTAGCCTGGTTAAAGAAAATGGTAAGTGGAAAATAACCGGTGAAGAATTTAGCTTTCTGCCTGGACAAGAACCTTAATCAATGTTAAAAAGGGGCTTTTTCAGCCCCTTTTCCTTTTTAATCTCTGAGCTTAAGCACCCTAAGCCACATGTTTTTCTTCCTGGCCTAAAAGGGCGACAGAGCGGGGAGCCCGCGTCACCAGAGACAGGCCGGCGGCCAGGACGCAGAGCAGGGCAGCGATATAATAGGCATAAGTATAAGTGCCGGTGGTATCGGCTACCCAGCCTGCCAGTAACGGTCCCACCATACCGCCTACTCCCCAGGCGGTGAAAACAATCCCGTAGTTCAGCCCCAGGTTTCTGGTGCCGAAATAGTCAGCGGTAGCAGAGGGGAAGAGGGAGAGACAGGCCCCGTAATTGAAGCCAACCAGGGCAGCGCCGGCGGCCAGCAGGGACAGAGTGTTCAGTTTGGCGAACAGGCTCATGACAATTGCCTGCAGCACGAAGACCAGCAGCATGGTGCGGGTACGGCCGATAATATCAGAGAGGATCCCGGCAATTATTCGCCCTCCGGCATTGAAAATGGCCAGCAGAGCCACCAGGGCAAAACCCCACTGGATATTGAGCTGAACCTTGGCGATTTTGGAAAGATGGCCGATAATCATTAACCCGGCAAGGGAGCCGCAGGCAAACATGAGCCAGAGCAAATAGAACTGCCGGGTTTTCAGCATTTCCTGCCAGCTGTAGTCATTAACAGCAGGAGCAGTATTCTGGGGTTTGCCCGCAGGGCTGGCCACGGGAGCTTTGTAATCAGCGGGCGGGTTAGTCAACAGCTGGGCCAGCAGGGTGGCGACCAGCAGAAAGGCGATGCCCAGGATCCGGAAAGAATCATTGATTCCATATACTTTTAACAGGTAGTTGGTCAATGGGGCGATATAGACGGAAGCAAGGCCAAAACCGCTGACCACAATCCCGGTGATCAAGCCTTTCTTTTCCGGGGGAAACCATTTGACGGCAGCGGGGGTGGCGGCGGCATAACCTAGGCCTATGCCGGCCCCGGCTAACAGGCCGAAAGAAATGGTGATCCCCATTACTGAATCGAAAAAGCTGGCCAGAATCAGGCCGCTACCAGTCAAGATGCCACCGACCGTAGCTACAATTCGGGGGCCGGCTTTATCCTGCCAGCGCCCGGCGGGAATCATCATCAGGGCAAAAACCAGAATGGCCAGGGTATAAGGTAAAGAGGATTGGGTTTTGCTCCAGTTCCACTGTTCAGTTAAAGCTTTGGCAAAGACGCTCCAGGCATATAGCACGCCCAGGGCCAGATTGATACCCGTCCCGGCCAGGGTCACAACCCAGCCGCGGGATGAATTAGCCATTTCACACACCTCCTGTTTTGAGGAAGGCGGGCCCCTGCCTTCCGGAGAGCTCTCCTGAATTTGTTATTTCCTGTTATCAATTGTAAGCCATAAAGAGAAAAAAAGCGGTACAATTTCCGGTAATAAAAAAAAATAAATCCTGAATGGAAGTTATGAGCATATAAATGGTATATAGTAGAATTGACAAACAATTTGAAAATTTGGGTGAACGGGCTTGAATGATTATTCAATGGAAAGTTTGAAAAAATGGCATTTTTCCCCTGTTTCAGGTATAATGGTAGCAAAGGCGGTGAGAAGGATGGAAGAACTGGCTTTATTACATCCATTGTGGAAAAAAAATAAAGTAGTGGCGGTCTGGCTGTTTGGGTCACGGGCGCGCGGTGAGGCCAGAGAGGATAGCGACTGGGACCTGGCTCTTTTATTTAAGCAACCATATCCAGGGTTGCAGGAAAAAATGAGCTTAATTGCTGATGTTACGGGTATCCTTAAAACTGATAAAGTTGACATTGTTTTTTTACATGATGCCCCTCTGGTTTTGCAGAAGGAAATAGTATATGATGGTAAAGTCATTTTTGAAACTGACTGGGACTTCCGGACTGATTTCGAGGAAATGGTGGTTCGTCGCTGGCTGGATTTTGAACCAGTCTGGCAACAAATGACCAGGGATTTACTGGAAAACCTGAAGGAAGAGTTCGGAGGTGGTGAAAGTGGTCTATAATTCAACGCGCCTGTTTGCCTATTTAGAAAATTTAAAGGAAAGATATTTTAATCTTGCTGAAATGGCAAAGCTGAGTAAAGAGGAATTTTTAGCAGACAAACGCAATAGCGATATCGTGTTTGCCAATCTATATATTGCTTTAAATATAATTCTGGATGCTGGCTCACATATTATTGTCAAAAATGGACAGAAAAGGCCGGGTACCTATCGGGAAATTATTGATGAACTGGGTAAGCTGGGGGTAATTCCGGCGGATTTTGCAGAAAGAGTTAAAGGGCTGGCCGGATATCGCAATCGTATGGCTCATGGTTACATTGATATAACACCGGAAGAGCTATATCAGATAATTACTGAAAATCTTGCTGATATTAAAAAATTCATTGGCTATTTCAGTCGATTGCTCACCTAGAGGGAGGGAGAGGGAATTGCCTTATCCTGCGTTTTATCTTAACGGCTGGGAAGCGCTATTGATCTTCATGATCGGGTTCCTGGCCTTACTGGTGGAAATCCTGGTTATCCCTGGTTTTGGGCTGGTAGGACTGGCGGGTATCCTGTTCATGCTCTTTGCCCTTTATCTGGCCCTGCATGCCCCGGGAGCGGTGCTGGCTGCTCTGGCTCTGGCTATTCTGGTTGCTGCCGTTGTTCTCTACTGGGCCTGGCGGCGGATGGAAGAAAAAAGATTGCTGAATCAGCTCATTCTCACCGATAACCAGGAAAGCAAAGCCGGTTATCTGGCCCCTGATCCTTCCTGGCAGAAACTAGTGGGAAAAAGCGGGCTGACGCTGACGCCTTTGCGTCCGGCGGGCAAGGTGGAAATAGCTGGCCAGGTGGTGGATGTAGTCTCAGAAGGGGAGTACCTCCCCGGAGGTGTAAAGGTGACAGTAATCAAGGTCGAGGGACAAAGGATTGTAGTGAGAAAAGAAAAACCCGGGCCATAAAGGCTCGGGTTTTCTCATAGCCTTTTTTATTTATGGTATTTCTGTTTCAGCATTATGCAGGCTGGGGTTAACAGTTTGATGGCGGCTTCCATATAGCTTGCAATCGCAGCTGTTGGGTCATAGATTTCTTCAATTCCCATGGCTTCAGCTACCAAATCGGTGATATCTTTTTGCTTGACGTTGGCGTTGAGCATATTGGAAGTAAAGTTCATTTGTGAGCCACAACCGGCACAGTTGGTTACAATGTACTCGGCTCCGGTGGCTGTGGCCTCATTAATCCGTTTTTGTCCGGAATAGCCGACAGTGGGAATGGATTGGAAGGAAGCGACCAGACCGCAACAAAGGCCTTTTTCGCGGTTATGCTCCATTTCAATCAGTTCAATCCCGGGAATGGCTTTCAAGATTGCCCGTGGTTCTTCATAAATATTAAACCAGCGCCCGCAGTGGCAGGAATCATGGTAAGTAACTTTAGCGTTGATGGGTTTGGTGAAGCGCAATTTTCCTTCCTGCAACAAGCGGTTAAGGAAAACCGTCACGTGTTCTGTTTCAATATCCCAGTCAATTCCCAGATGGTGAGCCATCTCCGGATAATTTTCCGTAAAGGTGGCAAAACAGCCGGGACAGGACAGGAGTAATTTTTTAACCCCTCGTTTTTTCAGATTTTCATAGTTGGCCTTAACTTTGGCCCCGAACTCTTCCATATACCCACCTAAAGCATGATAAAGTCCGCAACATCCTTCATCAGCACCAAGATAGACGAAAGGCACTCCTGCTTTGTTCATAATGCGCGCAATATTCTGCGGCATGTTTTTCATGATAATGGAAGCCCAGCAGCCTGGCCAGTAGGCTATTTCCCCTTCTTCCTCGTACTTGATTTCAGGGGTAATCCAGCTTTTGGTTTCTGCCGGCACGCCCCAGAAGTTACCGCTGTTAACTACATTATCTTTTACTAACTCAAGCCCGGTGTTGATAAAACCGGCCTGATTGACGGCAGGTCGCATTTCCAGCCACCGGTGGGCATTGGGTAACAGGGTCTGACAGACCAGATCGCATTTTTTACAGGTAGTACAGTTAAACAGGGCGGTCACTGCTGTCTCATCCAGATCGATATTGCCTTTGGCATATTCGTTCAGGATATACCACTTTCCTCTAGGTGAATTGGATTCCCAGGGGTCGGGCATAAATACGGTGCAGTTAGTACGGCAGAAACCGCATTGGGCGCAAATGTAACTTTCGGCCAACACAGCACCGGAAAAGGGACCTTTGGCTTTTTCCTCGATATGATCTTTAGCTGAATTTCCGCCGAGCAGGCTGGTTAACCCGCCTAATAGGGATTTACCCATGGTAGCACCTTTTATGGCGGTATTTAACATCTTAAGGGGTGAATTTTTATCCAGACCGGGGGGAAGAATTTTTCCAGGATTAAGGATGCCCTGGGGATCGGTTTCTTGCTTGAACTTCACTATCTGTTTTAACAGGTTATTTCCCAGTAGCTGTTCGGCGTAATCGGTAAAGTACATGCCCAGGGCGAAAATTTTACCCCCCAGTTTGGTGGCAATGTCATTGATGATCAGGGAATTGGCATAGAGCAGAGGGAAATTGAGTTTGCGTTCATCAGCCGGCATCAGACCTAAAAAGGTAATGGCATCTTGCCCGACGAAAGTACCCTCGAAAGCAAATTCTCCTTTGAATTTGTGTTCCACTTCACCAATAAATTCAGCGGCTTTTGCCAGGGGTACTATTACTTCTGACGCAATCAGGGAAGGCCCCAGTCTTTTCAGGCGCATGGTATAGAAACGGTTATTCCATTCATGGTGAGCAGCTTCGGAAGAAAGCAGCTGACCACCGGCCCGGGCAATCAGTGTTTGCGCTATATCGACCTGTTTTTCATCAGGAGAGGATAAAACAATATTGACCAGGTATTTATCCTCTGGTAACACCTTTTCCCGGGTAGCGCTTTGATGTAAGGCGATAAATTCTGGTGTCAGCACTGTTATGTTCCAGACAGGAAGATTATGGTTTTCCAGTTCTTTGACAAGCTCGGGTAAGGGCAAAAGATTGTTAAATACTGCGGCAAAGGGAAAATCATTTTTTTGCTTCATTACTTTCAAAGTAATTTCGTAAATAATTCCGGTGATACCTTCCAGGCCGTAAATCAAATCCAGGTCTTGCAGAGAGAATGTTCTTTCTGTGCCATCGCCAAGGATAGCTTTTACCTCCACCAGATTATCTTTAAAACTGCCGTAGCGATAGCTGCCCAGTCCTGTTCCTCCTTGAGCTGTCCAACCGCCAACAGTGGAACCGGGATAACTGGAGGGATATAGCCTGAGGGTATATCCGCGGGAGGCAAGAAAACTATCCAGCTCTTCCCAGACAATACCTGGCTCGACAGTAATAGTTTGTTGCTCCGGATCAAAAGCGATGATATTTTTCATGCGGATCAGGTCCACTATTACGCCGCCTTTGGTGGGAATGGCTCCGCCGAAGCCTGATGTAGCGGCACCGCGGGGGATTAACGGAGTTCTGGTTTCATTGGCCCACTTCATTAAATCGATTAATTCCTGTTTGTTTTCCGGCTGCACTACTGCAGAAGGCATGGAATTGAAGGTTTTTTTCACTGCTGCTGGCAGCACTCCGACGTCATGGCTGTACAAAAGCCGTTCCAGTTGATTGTCCCGAAAACGGTTACCAAAAAGGTCTTTTAGGGTTTGCATAATTCTACCTCCTCCGCTTATATTGATTGTGTATTTAATCACATATACAGAAAGAATAATCTTTCTGTATATGTGAAAAATATTTTAAGCTCTAAGGGCAGAGAAAATAAGTTCCGCTGTCTCATCTATCAGGTTGCTCAACGGTTCGGTAATGACACCGTCAGTTTTCAGTTCGATCATTCTCATAATGGGGCCGGAAACCATGGCGGCCAGCAATATGGGATTAACAGGTTTGAACTCACCGCAAGCCTGACCACAGCTGATAATTTCTTTGACCGCTTCCAAACCTTCAGCGGTACAGATAGTAAAATTACAGTTAAGCACTTCCGGGGGACGGGCGTGTAATAGATAATTTACGGTGATCAAATCCGTGTCCGCCCATTCAAACATCATTTTGACAAAATATCTCACCTTTTCGCGCCCTGATTGCCGGGGGCGGACATAGCAGTCATATTTGTTCAGAAACAGGTTTACCGCATCTTCATGGATGGTTCGGGCCAGTTCTTCCTTGGAGGGAAAGTGGTGGTAGATAGCTCCGATACTGACGCCGCTCGCCCTGACCAGATCGGGAATACTGGCACGATGATAGCCTTTTTCCACAAACAGTTTTCGCGCTACATTGTAAATTTTGTTTTTGATCTCCGTATCGGGAGTCGTTTTCTTCAAACTCGTAACCTCCACCGAATGATCTTTCTGTTTGATTTTATTATATACCAGTGCTGTTCTCTGCGCAAGACAAAAAATGGTTGTTATATGTATAACAAATCGGATATAATTGTAAAAGAACAGGGAAAGGAGAGGATGGAAATATGTATTTACCCCAAATAGCTGGTCTTGGGCTGGGATTGAGTTTTGTTTTGCTCTTTTTTATCATCATCGTTGTTTTTAGTTTTATTCCCCTGGGTTTGTGGATTAGTGCCCTGGCTTCTGGAGTGCCGGTGGGAATTGTTACCCTGATCGGGATGCGGCTGCGCCGGGTACCGCCGGCCCAGATTGTCAACCCTCTGATCAAGGCTCGTAAAGCCGGGCTGGACCTCAGTGTCAACCAGCTGGAGGCCCATTTTCTGGCCGGAGGCAATGTGGACCGGGTTGTGGATGCCCTGATTGCGGCGGAACGGGCCAATATTCCTCTGGCTTTTGAGCGAGCTGCGGCCATTGATCTGGCCGGTCGCAATGTTCTGCAGGCTGTACAGATGAGCGTGAACCCTAAAGTAATTGAAACCCCCCTGATTTCAGCGGTGGCCAAGGACGGCATCGAGGTAAAAGCCATCGCCCGGGTGACAGTAAGGGCCAATATCGACCGCCTGGTGGGCGGTGCGGGGGAAGAGACCATCATCGCCCGGGTGGGTGAAGGGGTAGTAACCACGGTGGGCAGCAGTGAATCCCACAAGGCGGTGCTGGAAAACCCTGATCTGATTTCCCGTACGGTACTGGCCAAAGGTTTGGATGCCGGGACAGCTTTTGAGATATTGTCCATCGACATTGCTGATGTGGATGTGGGGCGCAACGTAGGGGCACAGTTGCAGACAGACCAGGCTGAGGCGGATAAGCGGATTGCCCAGGCCAAGGCGGAAGAGAGACGGGCGATGGCGGTGGCCCGGGAACAGGAAATGAAGGCGATGGTGCAGGAGATGCGGGCCAAAGTGGTAGAAGCGGAAGCTGAGGTACCACGGGCCCTGGCCCAGGCTTTACGGGAAGGAAGGCTGGGGGCGATGGACTATTATGCCCTGCAGAACCTGCTGGCTGATACCCGCATGCGGGATAGTATCGCTGGACCCCGCCAGCCGGAAGCGGGAAAGGAGTAGGTCTGGATGGAGAAAAGGAAAAAAGAAAAGCAAAGCCAGCGGGAAACCAGGCGGGAGCAAGAGCTGGAGCCCCGGGAATGGCAACGGGAGGACTGGCGCCAGGCGATTCTGGCCCGGGAGATTCTGGGACCCTGTAAAGGCAGGAAATGGTTTTTTGGCAGGTAACAGGCAGGCATATAACCCCTCCTGTCCTCATAAATATGGATGAGGACAAAGGAGGGGATTTTTATGTCCTGGAAGAACTGGCGGCAGAATTTGAACCAGATTCTGGATTTACCCCGGGATGTGACTTTGAATTTGCCCAAAATCATTGTCTCTGGCCAGGTACAGGCCATTCTGGAAAACCATCGGGGGGTAGTGGAATACAGTCCGGAAAGAGTTCGCTTTCAGCTGGAGAAGGGACAATTGCTGCTGAAAGGCAAGGATCTGGTATTAAGGGGAATATTGCCGGAAGAAGCGGTAGTGGAAGGCTGGATTACCGGTATCGAGTTTCTGGAGTAGGGGGGAAAAGAGATGCTGGTACAGAGAATACTGGCCTGGTTAAGGGGATATGTGATTATTCGCATTCGCGGGCCTCGGCTGGAACGGCTGCTGAATATGGCTGTGAGCCGGGGTATTTATTTATGGGATATTGTCCGCTTAAAGGATGGGTCTGCCCTGGCCAAGGTCTCTCTCCCCGGGTTTTTGGCGCTGCGCCATTTGCGCCGAAGACTTAATCTGCAACTGGGCATAGCAGCTCGCCGGGGCCTGCCCTTCTGGTGGAGTGCCTTGAAAAAAAGACAAATGCTGCTCTATGGGGCGTTATTATTTGTTTTTGTCCTCTATCTGGGGGCGAGTTTTGTCTGGCAGGTTGATGTGGTGGGTAACAAAAACCTGAGTCGGGAACAATTATTGCGCGCGGCAGAGGCCCAGGGCTTAAAGCCCGGGGTGTGGAAGAAACAGCTGCCTTTGGAACGGCTGGAAAAACAGCTGTTACTGCAGTTTCCCCAGCTGGCCTGGCTGGAAATCGATTTTGAAGGAACCCGGGCCCTGATTCGGGTGGCCGAAAAAAAACTGCCACCGGAAAAGGAGGTAGCTATCGAGGGACCGGCTTCACTGGTGGCTAATAAAGAAGGGGTTATCTGTGAAATCCTGGTCTTCAGCGGGGAAGGCCGGGTGAAGGAAGGGGATACTGTCAAACCAGGAGATATCCTGATTGATGGGGTATTAACTCCCCCGGTGCCCACTACTCCCGATAGTCCCCCGCCGGAACCGAAAAAGGTACAGGCTCAGGGGATTGTGCGGGCCCGGGTCTGGTATGAGGCTATTGTGGAAACAGAACGGGAGCTGAGCTGGCAGGAACCGGGGGAAGTAATCGGACGGAAAGTGATTGTAAATCTGCGCGGGCACAGCTATACTTTATGGCAGTGGGAAAATAATCGCAGTTCTGGCCCCAGGGTTACCGCGGAAAAGAGAAGGAATCCGCTGCCCGGTGTCGAATTAATTACTGTTGAACAAAAACAGCTGCTGACCAGGCGCAAACAGCTGACAGCAGCAGAGGCAGAAACTCTGGTGCGGGAAAAAGCCTGGCAGCAAATTGCCAGCCAGCTGCCGGCCGGAGCCGAGGTGTTGCAGAAATCGTTTACCTTGCTGGATTCCGGCAATAATAGTACCGTAAAAGGCAGAATAATTGTGGAGACCAGAGAACCCATAGGAGAGTTGAGGAGGATTGAATAATTGGTCAGGACAGTAGAAGAAAAAGTGATATTCGGCGATAACGGTGAGGCAGCCCGGATTTTTGGCCAGCTGGATGGTCATCTGACCCTGATGGAGCGCGAATTTCCAGTCCAGCTGGCAGCCCGGGGCAATACTGTCACCATCCGCGGGGAAGAGGAGACAGTCAGCCAGGTACGGCAGGTTTTTGGCCAGTTAACCCAGCTGGCGCGACAACAGGAGGTTTTAACCAGCCAGGATGTGTTGCAGGTTATCGGCATGGTGAAAAAGGGCAGGGCGGAAGAGAGTGCCCTCTTGAGTCAAGAAGTAATCTTGCACAATGCCAGGGGCAAGGCGGTGCGGCCCAGAACCAATGGCCAGAAGGCCTATTTACAGGCGATCCAGCAGCATGATGTGGTTTTCGGTATCGGGCCTGCCGGCACGGGCAAGACTTACCTGGCGGTGGTGATGGCAGTCCTGGCTTTACGGCGGCGGGAGGTCAGCCGGCTTATCCTCACTCGCCCGGCGGTGGAAGCGGGGGAAAAACTGGGCTTTTTGCCCGGGGATTTACAGGAAAAAGTGGACCCGTATCTGCGGCCTCTCTATGATGCCCTTTATGATCTACTGGGGCAAGAAATTACCCAGCGTTATCTGGAGAAGGGCATTATTGAAGTGGCACCTCTGGCTTATATGCGGGGAAGAACCCTGGAAGACAGTTTTATCATACTCGATGAGGCGCAAAATACTACACCGGAACAGATGAAAATGTTTCTGACCCGATTGGGCTTAGGCTCCCGGGCAGTGATCACCGGGGATATCACCCAGATCGATTTGCCCCGGGGCCAGTTTTCCGGCCTGGTGGAGGTTCAGCAGATTTTGCGCGGAATCGAAGGGATAAGTTTTTGTTATCTCTCAGAAGCAGATGTAGTACGGCATCCGCTGGTGCAGCGAATTGTGGAGGCATATCGGCGGCGTAACGAACGGAGTGAATAGCAATGAACTGGCAAGAACAGTTACGCAACCTCTTGTTACGGGGATATGTCAGGAAGCTGTGGGAACAAAAAGAAGTGCGCCGGGCACTGCTGGCCGGATTTTTTTTCCTGGCCTATTTTGTCGTCCTCAGTGTTAATTTTCTGCCTGATAACATTAATTTGAAAGTAGGGCAGGTAGCACCAAAAAACATTTTTTCACCAAGCAGTGTGGTTTATGTGGATGAGAAAGCCACCGAAGCCAGGCGGCAGGCAGCGGCTGCCACTATCGTGCCGGTTTATGACCAGAATGTAACGGTAGCCAGTAAACTGGAGGAAGAAGTAACCGGGTTCTTTGACCAGATTCGCCAGGCCCGGCAACAGACCCAGCTGAATTTGACGGACAAGCGTCTGCTGGTGGAAAAAACCCTGACCATCCAGGTTCAGGACCAGGAAATCGAAATGCTGTTAACGGCCGATGACCGGACTATTGACAGTCTGGAGCAACAGGCTCTGCAGCTATTGCGCCAGGCCATGACCCAGGGCGTGCCAGAAGACAAGCTGGAAACGGAAAAAGAGCGGCTTCGCCGCCAAATAGGCGACCTGGGACTGAAAAAACCATACCGGGACTTACTGGTGCGGCTGACGGCCAATATCCTGCGGCCCAATCTGATTATCAACCAGGAGGAAACCAAACGGCGCATCAATGAGGCCCGACAGGCTGTGCCGCCGGTAACCAAGTCGGTATTGCAAAATGAGCTGATCATTTCCAAGGGGGAAAGAGTAACCCAGGAAACCCTGGAGAAACTACAGGCAGTGGGATTGATGCGGCCTAAGTCCACCTGGCCGGTTTTGCTGGGCATTGCCTTGATGCTGGCTCTCAATTTTGCCCTGACTCTGGCCTATTTGATTTATTTTCGCCCTGATCTGTATCACAATGAGAAACAGCTTTCCCTGCTGGCACTGATAGGGTTGATCAGCCTCCTGATTATTCGGGGCTTTTTGGCCCTCAATTTCAGTGACCGACCTGAAATCAATGTCCTGAGTGCCTATATGGTTCCAGTAGCTGCGGCTTCCATGCTGATAACAGTCCTTTTGGACAGCCAGCTGGCCCTGTTAATTACCCTTTTGCTGAACTGGTGGCTGGGAGTGCTGTCAGGATTTCAGCTGCGCTTTGCCCTGGTGGGATTGGTCAGTGGCATTTTTGCCATCTATGGCCTGCGGCGGGTGACCCAGCGTTCCGATCTGGTGAAAACAGGACTGATGCATGTGGCACTATCAGCGGTGGCGATGATTATCTCCGTCTGTCTGGTAACGGATGTCAGTCCTACCCTGACCGGAGTGGCCATTGCCTATGGAGTGGTGAACGGGGTGCTCAGTGCCGTACTGGCAGGAGGCTTTTTGCCTTTGCTGGAATCGGCTTTTGACCTGACTTCACCCATGCGATTGCTGGAAATTACCAATCCCAATGCCCCTTTGTTGAAGGAGCTCTTGATGGAAGCACCGGGCACCTATCATCATGCCATTATCGTCGGTAATCTGGCTGAAGCAGCGGCCGATGCTATTGGGGCTGATTCTCTGGTCTGCCGGGCCGGTGCCTATTATCACGATGTGGGGAAAATTCAGCGACCGGGCTTTTTTATCGAAAACCAGATGAGTGGAACTAACCCCCATGAACGGATTGCACCGTCTCTATCCACCCTGATCATTACTTCCCACGTTAAGGATGGGGTGGAACTAGGCCGGAAATATCGCCTGCCCCAGGCAGTACTGGATATAATCGCCCAGCACCACGGCACCTGTTTGGTCAGCTATTTCTACCACCGGGCCAAGGAGGCTGACCGCCTGGAAACGGTACAGGAAGAAGACTACCGCTATCCAGGGCCCAAACCCCAGACACGGGAGGCTGCCATAGTCATGCTGGCGGATTCCGTTGAAGCAGCGGTCAGAGCCAAAATGCAGGCTGGCCAGCTGGCAGGCCTGGGCCCTCTGGAAGGGTTTGTGCGCAAGATTATCAAGGAAAAACTGACTGATGGCCAGCTGGATGAGAGTGATTTAACCCTGCGGGATCTGGAAAAAATCGCTCAGGCCTTTATGAAGGTATTAAAAGGGATAGTCCATGCCCGCATTGAATATCCTGAAGAATTGAAAGGATTGGAAAGGGGCAGTGCCAATGCCGATTCAGATCGAGAATCTCCAGAGCCAGCGGGAAATAACAGCGGAAATGCTTGATACAATCCGCCAGGTGGCGGAATACACCTTGCAAATCCATGAAGGTACAGAAGGAGCAGAGGTCAGCCTGGTGCTGGTGGACGATGAGGAAATCCGCCGCCTCAACCGGGACTACCGCGGCAAGGATATGCCTACGGATGTGCTGTCTTTTGCCCAGCGCGAACGGCTGGAAGAAGAGCCGGAGTTTACCTCCCCTCTGGAAACAGAAGTGCTGGGCGATGTGATTATCTCGGTGGAAAGGGCCGAAGAACAGGCCCGGGATTATGGTCACAGCCTGAAGCGGGAACTGGCTTTTTTGACTGTGCATGGAGTCTTGCATCTCCTGGGCTATGACCACCAGACTGAAGCCGAGGAAGCGGAGATGCTGGAAACACAGAGGGAAGTACTGAATGCCCTGGGTATCCACCGTTAGGAGCATTGGGTATGAGAAACCGCAATCTTTTACAGAGTTTTGCCTGTGCCTGGCAGGGGCTGTTATATGCCCTTAAAACCCAGCGCAATATGCGCATTCATCTGCTGGCTTTCATTCTGGTGATTGCCTTTAGCTTTATCCTGCACCTGAGCCGGGGAGAATTTTTATGGATCTGGCTGGCAGCTACCATGGTAATTTGCCTGGAACTGGTCAATACCGCTTTAGAAGCGGTGGTAGACCTGGCAGCCGGGCAGGAATGGCACCGTCTGGCAGCTATTGCCAAAGACGTGGCCGCCGGGGCGGTGTTGCTGGCAGCTATTCACGCTATGTTTGTCGGCTTACTGGTATTTGGCCCCCGCCTACTGGCTTTATTCAGCAGATAGAGGAGGATTGACATGAAACTAACGGAACAGCAAATCCAGCAGCTGATCAGTGAAGCCATTAACGCCCAGCAAAAGGCCTATGCACCCTATTCCCACTTTCGGGTAGGGGCAGCGCTGCTGGGTAAATCTGGCCGCATATATCAGGGCTGCAATGTGGAAAATGCCTCTTATGGTTTGACCAATTGTGCTGAGCGGACTGCTATTTTCAGGGCTGTTGCGGAAGGAGAAAGGGATTTTGTGGCGCTGGCTTTGGTGGGAGATATAGCTGAACCCTGCTCCCCCTGTGGCGCTTGCCGCCAGGTGATGGTGGAATTTAACCCTGACCTGCAGGTGATAATGGCAGCACCGGACGGAAGTTACCGCCTAACCACGGCTGCCCAGTTATTGCCGGGATTTTTCAGCCCCCGGGCATTGCCCGCAGGAAAGGAGGAGTAAGATGGCTTTTCGTTCCGGTTTTGTAGCCATTGTCGGACGACCCAATGTAGGTAAATCCACTTTGATGAACAGTGTGGTTGGGGAAAAAGTGGCCATCATGTCCGATAAGCCTCAGACTACCCGCAATAAAATTCGCTGTATTTATACTACAGATAGCGCTCAGGTCATTTTTGTTGACACTCCCGGAATCCACAAGCCCAAACACCGGCTGGGGGAAGTATTGAACCAAGCTGCCCTCTCAACCTTAAAGGAAGTGGATGCCATTCTCTTTGTAGTGGAAGCTACTGCCCAGCCCGGACCAGGGGATAAATTCATTATCGAGCACCTGGTGAAAGTTAATACTCCGGTGTTGCTGGTAGTTAACAAAATCGATCAGTTGCCTGATAAGCAGGCGGTTTTGCCGATAATCGAAGCCTACCGTGATTTGCTGCCTTTTGCTGAAATCGTCCCTGTATCAGCTCTTTACCGGGATAATTTGGACCGGCTGGTAGAAGTCCTGTTCAACTATTTACCGGAAGGGCCGATGTATTATCCTCCGGATATGGTAACTGATCACCCGGAACGTTTTATTGTGGCAGAAATAATTCGGGAAAAAATCCTGCATCTGACCCGGGATGAAGTACCCCATTCCGTAGCTGTTGAAGTGGAGGAAATGAAGGAACGGTCCAGCAATCTGGTGTATGTGCGGGCCAATATCTATGTGGAACGGGAATCCCAGAAAGGCATTATTGTCGGCCATCAGGGCCGGATGTTAAAACAGGTAGGACAGCTGGCCCGTCAGGATCTGGAAAATTTGCTGGGTTCCAAACTTTATCTGGATTTATGGGTTAAAGTGAAAAAGGACTGGCGCAACCGGGAACAAATTTTACGGCAATTTGGCTACCGGGAGGAGGATTAGACAAGTTTTTGTCTAATTCTTTTATGGGTGTAAAAGTCAGACATCTGTCATCTTACAAAGGAGGAGTATCGAAATGAACACCAGAGAAATCGCTGCTATGATTGACCACACTTTATTGAAACCGGAAACCACACCGGAACAGATTATTAAGCTCTGTCAGGAGGCCCGGGAGCATGAGTTTGCCTCGGTTTGCGTCAACCCCGCCTATGTGGCTCTGGCAGCCAGAGAGCTGGCTGATAGTCCGGTCAAAGTCTGTACTGTGATTGGTTTTCCGTTAGGAGCCAACCGTCCTCAAATCAAGGCCCAGGAAACAGAACTGGCTATCCGGGAAGGGGCCAGGGAAGTGGATATGGTTATCAATATCGGGGCGGCTAAGGCCGGGGACTGGCAGCTGGTAGAGGAGGATATCCGGGCTGTGGTGGCTGCTGCCCGGAATCTGGAAAAGGAAGCGGGGCAGATTATCGTCAAGGTAATCATTGAAACCTGCCTGCTCACTGATGAGGAAAAAGTAAAAGCCTGCCAGGCGGCGGTAAACGCCGGGGCAGACTTTGTCAAAACTTCCACTGGATTTGCCGGTGGCGGGGCTACTGTGGCTGATGTGGAATTAATGCGCAAGACGGTAGGACCGACCATCGGAGTTAAGGCATCCGGCGGGGTGCGCAACTTAGAACAGGCCCGGGCCATGATCGCTGCTGGAGCCAATCGCATCGGTACCAGTAACGGAGTAGCCATTATGGCCGGATTGACTGTAAACGGTGGCTACTAATCACTGGGACGGGGCGGATAGCCGACACAGGTTCCGGCCAGTTCCCTGGCCACTGTTTCCAGGGCTTCTTCCTCGCTGCTGGCACCGCTGACCAGGTGAGTATTGATGACCAGCGGCAGAAAAGCTGCCAGCAGATTTTTCATGTTAATACAGCCTTCACTACCACTGAACAGCTGGTTAAGGGTGCGGTTCAGGCCGCGAGCTACCCGCACTCCCACCAGCTGTTTTAGTTTGGTTTCAATCAGGGGGCAGTAGGGGCTGGGGGTACGGTGGAAGCTGGCCTCTACCCTGGTGATTTCATAGTCCGGTAAGCCAATGAATAACAGTAATCTGATGTCATGGTAGCGGTCACAGATGCTCAGTTCAGCCTGGATAACCTCAGAGCTGATTTTTTTGAAATCTGCCTGCATGGTACGGGAAAATTCCGCCATTTCTCTCTCCTCCTCCCTTTTCTTTATCTTAAAGTTCAACACCGGGTTTTATAATCCTGCTCTCTTTGTTAAAATATAAAATAAGATAAGAAACGGAGAGAAGGATAATGGCACTGATTCAAACAGAAGGACTGGTACTGGCAGTCAAACCCCAGTCCGAGGCGGATTTACTGGTGACCCTGTTTAGCCGCGAGCTGGGAAAAGTGCAGGTAGCAGCCAAAGGGGTAAGGAAGGCAGCCAGCCGCCGCCGGGCCCTGGCTCAGCCTCTGATCCATGCCCGCTATTTACTTTATGAAGGCTCAAATTATCTGCATTTGAACCAGGGCGAGCTGATTTCTGCCTTTCCGGAGCTCAGACAGGATCTGGAAAAGCTCCTTTCCGCCCAGTATTTGCTGGGGTTATGGGAACGGGTCCTGCCCCTGCGGCAACCGGCCCCGCGTCTGTATCGATTGCTGGGGGCAGCTCTGCATTTGCTGGCTCCTTTAGATACCAGCCTGGTTTTAACCTATGTAGAAGCCCAGTTTTTGCAGGTGCTGGGACTAAGGCCAGAGGTTAACCACTGTGTCCAATGCCGGCGGCCACTAGGGGCGGGTAAATCCTGGTGGGCCCTGGCTGCGGGAGGACTGCGCGGGGAATGCTGTGGCCCACCCTATCCAGGAGCAGTTTTGCTTTCACCCCGGTTGAAAAGGCTTTTGCGGTGTTTCTTTTATCTGCAGCCAGCGGAATTGGCTGCTCTGGAGGTATCTGCCGCGGAACTGGAGGCTATTCATCAGCTGCTGGCCGAACATGCCAGCCAGCATTTGGAAGGTATAAAACTGCAGCGACCCCTGATAGACCTTTCGGCTCCGGTTATACTAGGGGATGAAAGGGGGAATCAGGATGGCAATGGAACTGTACGAAAAAATGGATATTCTGCGGCAGAAAACAGGGGTGACTTATCGGGAGGCCCGGCGGGCCCTGGAGGCGACTAAAGGGGACCTGGCAGAAGCCTTGATCTGGCTGGAAGAACGACGGCCCCAGCTGCGGAAAAAACCGGCTTTGAAGCGTTTGCGCAGTGTACTGCAGTGGTCTGCGGAAACCAAAATCCGGATTAGCAAAGAGGGCAAAGTGCTGGCTGAACTTCCGGCGGCAGCAGGAATAGCCGCTTTGGGTTTAACTTTAACCAGTGCCAGGGCGGCATTTATCGGGGCCCTGGGAATTTCTGCTTTACTGAATCGAGGTTATCGACTGGAAATGGAATTAAATAATGAAAGATAACAGCCTGGAATAACAGACGGAGCCGGTCTCCTCAAAAGGAGCGGCTCCGTTTTTGGCTGGTTAGCGATTGGACTCTTCTTCATTATATTCCTTTTGAGTCTCATCATTATTATTTTCACCGTTTTTTTCCTCTTTGTCATCTTTTTGGTTCGCCGTTTCTGTTAATATTTCTGTTTTCGTTTCTATGGTTGTATCTGTTTCAAGTTTATTCTCATCTTCATCATTATTAATACTATCATTTTCTTTTTTCTTTTCTTTTTCAGTTTCTTTTTTGGTTTTCTCTTTCATTTCTTCTTTTGCTTCTGCTTGTTTTTCAATAGCTTCATTCAGCTTGTCCTGAGTCTCTTGCAGGTTTTCTTGTGCTTTTTCTATAGCTTCAGGATTACTGGTGTTAATAGCTTCATTTAAAGCTTTTTCAGCTGCTTTAACTTCCTGTTTAGCTTGTTGTAATTCTTTGTGTGAACTGACAAATTCTTTAATTAATTCCAGACGGTCTTTAACATCTTCGAGATTATCCCTGGCTTCATCTGGGGCTTTTGCTAATACCTGGTTGAGAGTGTCTACACTCTGTTGTTTTACCTCTTGGATTTTGGGCGAAATTGTTGTTGCTACTTCTGCCGGCAGTTGAGTTTGCATATTTTCCAGGGTCTGTACAGTTGTTACAAGGTCAGCGGTTGCTTTTACTGCTAAATCATATTTCCCTGCTGCCTGCATCGTTTTAGCTTCAGCCATACGCTCCTGGGCCAGAGTGGCTAATAATTCTGCTTTAGCCTGTTCAGAAAAGGTAATTGCTAATTGCAGTTGTTCCAGGAATCTCTCGAGAGGGTAGAGCCAGCTGTCAGGAGTAACACCGGCCTCAGCAGATTGTTGAATTACCGGGGGACTGGACACAGTCTCGGCGGCCCAGGTCAATCCAGGGGTGGTAACTGCCAGGGCTGTCGATAAAGCGATACTGAGCAATTTTCCAGAGTTTTTCATATTTCATCCCTCCGCTTCTCTATTTGTCATCAAATAATACGGATAAAAAGAGGTATTTTAGGGGGCTACTTGACAAAAAAACAATTTTTTTGTTTAATAATCTTCAAGTACAACCATTCCATATTTGCGCAGCGAGGAACAGGAGGAGTAACCATTTTAAGCCTGCCAAGCGAACCGGGGAGGGTGGAAGCCCGGTCAGGGGGGATGGTGAAGGGCGCCTGGGAGCTGCAGTTAAAGAGGTGGACCGCATTAGCGGTCAACCAGGGTGGAACCGCGGGTAGCAAGCCCGTCCCTGGCCTGATGGGCCGGGGACGGGCTTTTTAGATTGACAAGGAGGTTGATGCTATGAATTTTCAGGACATGATCCTGGCCCTCAATAAGTTCTGGGCCGAACAGAACTGCATCATTCAGCAGCCCTATGATGTGGAAAAGGGTGCTGGTACTATGAATCCTGCTACTTTTTTGCGGGCATTAGGACCTGAACCCTGGAATGTGGCTTATGTGGAACCTTCCCGGCGGCCCACGGACGGTCGCTATGGGGAAAACCCCAATCGTCTGCAACATTATTATCAGTATCAGGTGATCCTCAAACCCAGCCCCGATAATGTGCTGGATATCTATCTGGACAGTTTGCGGGCTATTGGCATTGATCCAGCCCAGCATGATATCCGCTTTGTGGAGGACAACTGGGAAAGTCCCACCCTGGGAGCCTGGGGTCTGGGCTGGGAAGTCTGGCTGGATGGCATGGAAGTAACCCAGTTTACCTACTTCCAGCAGTGTGGCGGGATTGATTGCCGTCCAGTTTGCGCAGAGATTACTTATGGTTTGGAACGCCTGGCTATGTTTATTCAGAAAAAGGACAATGTCTTTGACATCGAATGGGTAAATGGCATCACCTACGGCGATGTCCATCATCAGGGCGAAGTGGAACATTCCCATTATAACTTTGAAATCGCAGATACCGACATGCTCTTCCGCCTTTTCGATATGTATGAACAGGAAGCCAAACGGGTGCTGGAGGCCGGGTTTGTCCTGCCTGCCTATGACTATGTCCTCAAGTGTTCTCATACCTTTAACCTGCTGGATGCCCGGGGGGCTATCAGTGTTACCGAGCGGACCGGTTACATCGCCCGGGTGCGCAACCTGGCCCGTCTCAGCGCTCAGGCCTATATTGAACAGAGAGAGCGGCTGGGCTATCCTTTGTTAAAACAGGCGAAACAGGAGGGATAAGGGAATGACCAGGGAGTTTTTGCTGGAAATAGGCACAGAAGAAATACCGGCTAAATTCTTGCCCGGAGCCATCAAACAGCTGGAAGAACTGGCCCAGAAGGCCCTGGATAAAGAGAAATTAACTTATGAGCAAATCCGGGTCTGGGCCACACCGCGTCGGCTGGTGTTGAATATCACCGGTCTGCCGGAAAAACAGGCCGATGTGACCGAAGAAGTGAAAGGGCCGGCAAAAAAAGCGGCTTTTGATGCTGAGGGCAAGCCCACGAAAGCAGTGGAAGGTTTTGCCCGCAGTCAGGGAGTAGCCCTGGCTGATCTGCTGATCAAAGAAGTGAACGGGGTGGAGTATGTTTTTGCCCGCAAGGAAATCAAAGGGCGCAGTACCGCTGAGGTGATGACTGAACTTGCCCCTACTTTCATCAGTGGCCTTTCTTTCCCCAAGCCCATGCGCTGGGCCCATTATGATTTTCGTTTTGCCCGGCCTATCCGCTGGCTGCTCTGTCTGCTGGATGACCAGGTGCTGGAATTTAAGCTGGAAAACCTGGTGAGTGGCCGCCTGACTTATGGCCACCGGGTGCTGGGTCCAGGCCCCTTCACTGTCAACCATGCTTCTGAATACCGGCAGCTATTGCTGGAGAAAGGCTATGTTATGGTGGATCAGGAGGAACGGCGGCGCCAGGTCTGGCAGCAGATTCAGGACCTGGCCGCCCGGGAAGGGGGGCAGGTGGAAGAGGATGCGGACTTGCTGGAAGAAATCATTTACCTGCTGGAATATCCCACTGCCCTGTGCGGCAGCTTTGAGGCGGAATTTTTGCAACTGCCTGATGAAGTCATCATCACTCCCATGAAAGAACACCAGCGCTACTTCCCGGTCCGGGACCAGCAGGGCAGATTGCTGAACAAATTCATCACCGTCCGCAATGGTACAGCCGATTACATCGAGATCGTGCGGGAGGGCAATGAAAAGGTGCTGCGGGCCCGGCTGGCTGATGCCCGGTTCTTCTATGAGGAGGACCAGAAGCAGCCCCTGGCTGCCTATCTGCCCCGGCTGGATAAAATCGTGTTCCAGGAAAACCTGGGGACACTGGGGGAAAAGGTGCAGCGCATTCAGAACCTGACCTCCTACCTGGCGGAGACCTTGCAGGTAGTGGCGGAGGAAAAGGAAATTGCCGCTCGCACTGCCCGGCTGGCCAAGGCAGACCTGGTCACCAGCATGGTTTATGAGTTCCCCGAACTGCAGGGGATTATGGGCCGCTATTATGCCCGCCTGTCAGGCGAACGGGAAGAAGTGGCGCAGGCCATTTTCGAGCACTATTTACCCCGTTTTGCCGGGGATATGCTGCCTGCCAGCGTAGCAGGGGCCATGGTCAGCATTGCTGACAAACTGGATACCATCGTAGGGTGCTTTGCAGTGGGCATTCAGCCTACCGGTTCTCAGGATCCCTACGCCCTGCGGCGGCAGGCTCTGGGTATCTGCCATATCCTGCTCCAGCGGGGCTGGCATCTGGATTTACCGGCAGCTATCAACAGGGCTTATGCTGCTATTGCTGACAAGCCTGGCCTCAAGCTGGACCGGGAAAAAACCGTTGTGGAAGTAATGGAGTTTTTCCGCCTTCGCCTCCGTTATATCTTGATGGAAGATGAAGGCCTGGCCTATGATACAGTGGATGCTGTCCTGGCGGCCGGTTATGCTGACCTGACCGCTGCGGCTGAACGGGCCCGCGCTCTGGCCAAAGTCCGGCAGGAGGCGGATTTTGCTGATGTGCAGACAGCTTTTACCCGGGTGGTCAATCTGGCTAAAAAGGATGAAGGCGGGCAAGTAGTAAAAGAGTTGTTGCAGGAACCGGCGGAGCAAGCGCTACTGGCTGCCTGGCAGGCTTTCCGGGAGGAAAGCGAGGAGCTCCTGCGGGCCGGACGCTATGAAGAGTGGTTCAAACGGGCTTCCCAGCTGCGGCCGGTGATTGACCGCTTCTTTACCGAGGTGATGGTCATGGCCAAAGAGGAGGATTTGCGCCGGGCCCGGCTGGCCCTGTTACGGGAACTGGCCGCTGATTTAAGTGCGGCTGCGGATTTGAGCAAACTGGCTTAAAAGACAATCCCTGTCCTATTGGGGCAGGGATTTTTTTGTGCAAGCATGGCATGGGCGAGAGCCGAAGGTGTTTACGATGCCAGTACACAGCGAGAGACAAAAATCTTTTTGTTTCTTGTTTTTTGTCAATACGCATCATATAATATGTATATACAATTGATGAAAGGACGGTTTTCAAATGGAAGTAAGAAAAATATATAAAGCAGGGAACAGCTATGTTATTTCAATTCCAAAACAAGTTATTAAGTTACTGAATCTTAAAGTAGGAGACCAAATTTTATTTAAATGGCAACAGGACCAGGTAATACTTACACCGATAGTCAAAAAAAACAAGATTGAGGTTATTCGTCGAATTGCTGGTTGTCTGGCAGACCAAGAAGAACTGGTTCAGGATTTATTAGAGATCAGGGAGCTGGAATCAGACCGGGAGGGAACGGTCCTTGAGTAAGTTTTTAATAGATACAAATATAATAATTTACTTAATGAAAGGCGAGAAGGAAGTTATAAATTTTTTTGAAACTATTTTACAGGATGAAAACAATGAGCTAATATTTTCGGTTATCACAGTTACTGAAATCTTTTCCAGACCAATTTCTGAAAAAATCAAAGCAGCTGTTAATGAATTTTTAGCTTTAGGTACGGTAATAGATTTGAATCAGGAGCTGGCGCTGCTGACCGGGGTTTTGCGTGCAGAAATGTATCAACAGGGTCGAAAGGTACCGAAATTACCTGATGCTGTTATTGCTATGACAGCAAAAGTTACGGGAGCGGTACTGATTACCCACAATGTTAAAGATTTTAATCAGATTCCAGATTTGCAAATTTGCGACCCGTTTCAAGCCGAATATGATGAGGCAGACTAGACATATAATTTACCTGCTGTGATGAAAAACACATTTCCTTTCGTCAGCGGCCACAGCCTAATTCCGACTAAAACGGTAAACTATAAACAGAATCAGGGACGAAAGGAGAGAGCAAGATGAGTGAACTGATCGATAATGGCAAAGAAAAACGCCAGCAGCTCAAGGAAATTATCCTGGCCCTGCATGCTGGCAAAGACCCGGATGTATTGAAAAGGGAGTTTAAACATCTCCTGGAGAAAGTAGGAGCCAGCGAAGTAGGGGCCCTGGAACAGGAACTGATCGCCTCCGGCGAATTGAGTGAACAGGAAGTGAAGCGGTTATGTGATGTCCATGCTGCCCTGTTCCAGGAGGGATTGGAGAAGCAAGGGCGGCCGGAGGAGGAACCGGGCCACCCGGTACACACCTTTAAGCTGGAAAACCGGGCCATTGAACAGGTTGTGGCTGAAGAGCGAAAAATTATTGACCGCATGGCTACAGCAGAGCCCGAAGAGCTGAAGGAACTGCTGGAAAAGTGGCGACAGGCCCACAGCAGGTTAATGGAGATCGAAAAGCATTACAGCCGCAAGGAAAACATAGTTTTCCCCTATTTGGAGCAACATGGAATTTCCGGGCCTTCCAAGGTAATGTGGGCTGTCCATGATGATATCCGGGCTCTGCTCAAACAAGTCCGTCAGTTTTTGGCCAGCCCACCGGCAGAAAGGGAAGAAATAGTAGCTTTTGCCCGGAAGGTAGCCTTACCCGCTCTGGAAGCAGTAACCAGCATGATTTTTAAAGAAGAAAATATCCTCTTCCCGATGTGTCTGGACAAATTTACTCCGGCTCAGTGGCAGGCCATTTATGACCAGAGCGATGAAATCGGTTATACTCTGATTGAGCCAGCACAAAAATGGCGGGCAGCGGGGCTTGATGTCGCGGCAACTCAGGCGGAAGGCCAGGTTGCGGCGACAGGGAAGTTAAAAGTCGGTGTGGGGGAGTTGACTTTAGAAGAAATTACCCTCATATTCAACCACCTGCCGGTGGATATTACCTTCGTAGATAGAGATGATGTAGTGCGTTACTTCTCCCAGGGCCCGGAACGCATTTTTGCCCGTACTCCCGCTATTATCGGGCGCAGGGTGCAGAACTGCCATCCGCCTGACAGTGTGCATATAGTGGAGAAAATCCTGGACGATTTCAAGCACGGTCGGCGCAATAAAGCCGAGTTCTGGTTGCCTTTCAATGGCATGTATGTTTACATTACCTATTTTGCAGTGCGCAATGAGAAGGGCGAATATGCTGGTACCCTGGAAGTAACCCAGAATATCAAGCCTTTGCAGGCCATTAGCGGTGAAAAGCGGATACTGGATGAAAATTAAATAAAGACTACAATTTAGCCCTCGTTCAACTGGAATGAGGGCTTGCTTTTTTACCACTATGTTGTCACTGAACAAAAGTTGTCGAAAAAACCAT
Organism: Carboxydocella sporoproducens DSM 16521; assembly: GCF_900167165.1. Lineage (NCBI taxonomy): Bacteria > Bacillati > Bacillota > Clostridia > Eubacteriales > Clostridiales Family XVI. Incertae Sedis > Carboxydocella > Carboxydocella thermautotrophica. The sequence continues at coordinate 29,788 of NZ_FUXM01000007.1, forward strand.
AAATTTGCAGGAAAAAGTTTAGCAGTGAAGAATATATAAAATAAGATTGCAACTTATTGAACAAATTTGGCTGGCGGAAAGGCAGCGGGTATGGAAATCCAGAGAGGAGAGAATGGAAGTGAGTTACTGGACAATCAAAAGAAAATTGCTTGTCACATTCTTTAGCTTATTAGCGGTAGCGATCATACTCAGTATAAGCAGCTTTATCAATATGCGTAAAATGCATGAGATCTATGGTGAAATAATTAGACAGGATATGCCAGCTGCGCTAACTGTCGCGGAACTTCGGGGGGATGAATTAAATTTGCGCGGACTGGTCAGAGCCTACATGCTCTATGGGAACGAGGATTATGCCAGTCAGTTTACGGAGATGCAAAAGGAATGGGATGTAACAGCTGGCAGATTGGAAAAAGCGCTTGTTTCTCAAGCGGAAATTCAGAAACTCGAGCAGTTGAGAGCTGAACATAAAGCCTATGTGACGATCTGTCAGGAAATCATCAGTGCTTTTCGCAATGGCAATAAACAGAAGGGTATGGAACTGGCCCAAAAGTCTTTACTCTACGCCAAAGCCTATGATCAGATTAGCAGTGAATTGATTGGGCTGATTGAGCAAGAAGTGAAGAGGGCAGTGGACTCAGCTCAGCAAACTTCAATTCAGGCCAATCTTATCAATATTTTTATTACCCTGGTCGGTCTGGTCCTGGGTCTGCTGACTGCCTGGCGCATGGCTAATAAACTCTCCCGGCCTGTGGTTGAACTGGCTGCCACTACCGAGCTGGTAGCTCAAGGGGACCTGGCAGTTAAAATTCCGGAAGTGCAAACTGAAGATGAAATCAAGATTCTGTCCGGCAGTTTCACCACAATGGTAGAAAACCTGCGGCGATTGCTGGGCAATTTGCAGGACTCAGCCCAGCAGGTAGCAGCAACTGCCCAGCAACTGAATGCAGCAGCAGAAGCGGGAGTGTCGGTTTCCACCCAGGTTGCCCGCTCCATAACGGAGCTGGCAGCAGCTAACAATCAGCAGTGTGCTACTGCCGGAAACGCAGCGGTAATGATGGAACAGCTGAACAATGCTATCGACCAGATTGCCCGGGGGGCTCAGGAACAGGCACTGAACGTTACGCAAATGGCGGAAATGATTAATCAGATGGTCAAGGGGGTAGAAGAGGCCAGTCAGAACACGGCCCAGGTGGCCCAGGTAGCTACCCGCACGACCGAAGTGGCAGAAGCCGGGGGAAGGGCGGTAGAAGAAACCATCCGGGGGATGCACCGGATTCGCAATGTGGTGCTGGAATCGGCAGAAAAAATCCGGGAGCTGGGGCATTACTCCGAGCAAATCGGCCAGATTATCCAGGTGATCGACGAGATTGCTGAACAGACCAACTTGCTGGCATTAAATGCAGCCATTGAGGCAGCGCGGGCCGGGGAACACGGCAAAGGCTTTGCTGTGGTGGCAGATGAGGTGCGGAAGCTGGCGGAACGCTCCAGCAAAGCTACCAAGGAAATCGCCAATCTGGTCAATACTATTCAGAGGGGCACTGCCCAGGCTGTAACAGCCATGGAAAGTGGAACCGAAGAGGTGGAAAATGGCGTGCAGCTGGCTGATGCCGCTGAGAAAGCCCTCAGGGAAATTATCACCATGATTGAGCAGGCCAATGAACAAATGCAAAATCTGTCTGCCGTAATTGAACAGATTTCGGCCGGGACAGGGGAAGTGTTGAAAGCGGTAGACAGCGTGGCCGCAATTACCGAAGAAAACAGTGCCGCTGCTGAGGAAATGGCGGCTTCCAGTGAACAGGTGCGGGATGCCATCGGTCAGGTGCTGGGCAGCTGTGAAATCAGCTCCAGCAATAGTGAAGAAATCAGCGCTTCTACAGAAGAGCTGAATGCTACTTCCGAACAGATCAGCAATGCAGCTCAAAATCTAGCTCAACTGGCCAGTCAGTTACAGAGCTTAACGACCAAATTTAAATTATAGAATAGTTTGACAACTCAGCAGGAAAAATTCCCTTCCCGTAGAATATATACGGTTGAAATCATCGGGAGGGGAGTGATTTGAGTGGCTGCCAATTTAATCGATGGCAAAGCCATTGCCGCTACCATCAGGGAGGAAGTGGCGGCGGAGGTCAGCAAATTGAAAGAAGAAGGGATTAGCCCCAAGCTGGCGGTAGTGCTGGTGGGAGATGATCCGGCATCAGTGGTCTATGCCAACTCCAAGAAAAATGCCGGGACCAAACTGGGATTTGAATTTGAACTTTTCCATCTGCCCGGCTCCACCCAGGAAGAAGAGGTTATCGCGCTGATTGAAAAACTCAACGGGGATGAAACGGTCCACGGTATCATGGTGGAACTGCCCTTGCCCAAACACATCAGCAAGGAGCGGGTGATGAAAACCGTTTCTCCTTTAAAGGATGTAGATGGGGTACATCCCATCAACCGGGGCTACATACTGAGCGGGGAGGAGGGCCTCTTTCCTGCCACTCCGGAAAGCTGTATTGAGGTGATTAAGCGCTCTGGCCTGCCGATTGCCGGTAAACATGCGGTAATCGTGGGTCGGGGTGAAACAGTGGGTAAACCCCTGGTGTTCATGATTCTGAAGGAAAATGCTACGGTTACTGTATGCCATAGCCGTACCCCTGATCTGGCCTATCACACCCGCCAGGCGGACATTCTCATCGCCGCTGTGGGTAAGGCCAAAATGATCAAGGCTGATATGATCAAGCCAGGAGCAGTGGTAGTAGATGCCGGGATCAATGAAATCGATGGTGGCATCTGCGGGGATGTGGACTTTGAAGCAGCAAAAGAAGTAGCTGGCTGGATTACACCCGTACCCGGTGGCGTGGGTAGCCTTACCACAGCTCTGATTTACCGGAATGTGCTGAAAGGCATTCGCCTGCAGCGCCAGCAACAATAAAGGGGGTACTGGTTGGATGAGTCACGTTTTTGACCTTTCTGTGCGCGAATTTTTGAAAGTAGCTGCTTCTGACAGCCCAACCCCAGGGGGTGGCAGTGTCTCAGCCCTGGTAGGCAGTCTGGCAGCATCCATGGTTTCAATGGTGGCCAATTTGACGGTAGGCAAGGAAAAATACAAGGATGTAGAGCCGGAAGTTAAAGAAATTCTGCAGGAAATTCAAGCAGTAATGGCTCGCCTGGAACAACTGACTGCTCAGGATATTAAGGAATTCGGCAACTTCATGGAAGTATTGAAAATGCCCAAAAACACTGAAGAAGAAAAAGCCCTGCGGGCAGCCAAAATGCAGGAAGCTCTCAAAAGCGCTACTGACACGCCGCTGGAAATCGCCCGGGTTTGCTTAAAGGCCCTGGAGCTGGCCGACCGTTTGAGTGGAATTGGCAACAAGGGAGCTATCAGCGATGTGGGAGTAGGGGCTTATGTGGCGGAAGCGGCTTTAAATGCTGTTTTACTCAGCGTGGACATCAATTTGCCCATGATCAAGGATGAGGCCTATGTTGCCCAGGCCAAAGCCGAACGGGATCAGCTGGTGGCCCGGGCCCGGGAACTGAAGGAAAAAGCGGTGGCAGTGGTACAGAGCCGTCTGGCCTAGGTCAATAGAGCTGGGACATTTCCTCCAGCAGCTGCTGGGCCCAGCGGGTAAAATAGCCGGTTTTCAGCACTTGCTGGCAGTGGAAAAGGCATTTTTCCACTGCCTTCTGTTTTGTCAAAACCTGGTCAGAATAGAGCTGGGCCAGATTGGCATGAATGTGGGCCAGATCTGCCTGTAAGCCCTGCTTTTCCGCCAGCTGCCAGGCAAAGTGCAGGATGAACTCACAGAAATCCCAGTGTCCATGGGGCAGAGCATTGGCTGCTGTAACCCAGAGAAACTGGCAGGGGCGGCGCAGGGTTTGGGTGTAGACAGGGTCGGCAAAGCCATAACTTAGCAGCAGTTGCTTGTGTTCGGGGAGCAGGGAAAAGTAAAAAGGCAGTAATCCCAGCCGTTTCAGGTGGCGTAAATACATGGTTTGGCCTCCTTATGCGGATAAGTCAGGGATATCCTGCCCTTTTTCCCGTTCTTTTATTCCTTTTCCCAGGCGGCACAGGGGCCAACGGAACATTTGCCACAGACATCACAGAGGCCAAGGTGAGTGAACCGGGCTGCTACCTCCAGTAGACGACTATAGCATTTTTGCTTGTCCAGCCCCGTTGCGGTCAAGGCACCGACTGGACAGACCCGCCAGCAATAGCCACAATCAAGACAGGGCTCTGGTGGCGGTGCCGGGGGCAGCTGGGTTGACAGCCAGTCGGGAGGGGCATCAGTCACCAGACTGCCAAAGCGCCCGGCACAGCCAGCTGCCGTGATGGCCTGCTGGTGGCGGCCAAAGACAGCCAGACCGGCGGCAACTGCCAGGCTTTTGTGGGACCAGGGAGCAGTCAAGGTCTTTTCATCAAAATTATGGGTAGCCGGTTGCCAGGCAGCATGATAACCTGCCTGTTCCAGCCAGTGAGCAATGGCCTGGTTAAATTGGCCGATTACCTGATTGGTCCGAACATAATATTCTGCCCAGAGGGGAGCGGTATCAGGTTGCTGGCGATTGGCAGCAATCACTTCTGGCGGGAAAGGTAGAAAATAAATGAGAATAGTCCGGGCTGAAGCCAGCAAATCTACGGGTTGAAGGTGATAGGGTAGATGATGATAAAGCTCTCCTAGCCCGGGATCGTCAACGGGCAGGAGGGCGAAAAGAGGAGGTCGGTAGAAACTGGCCCAGGGAGAAAAGAGGGTAGCTAAACTCATGTGAAAGCCTCCTTGCGTTGCTGTTTTTTACTATATTATAATTAAACAGAAGCAGGGTCAATTTTATTTGCCCGGAAAGGGGACAATAATTTATGAATGGACTGGAGATCAAAAGAGGAGATATCGTGCTGGCCCGGTATTTTTTTAACGACCGGGAGCGGACAGGGCCGGTACTGGTGATTCAGAATAACTGGGGCAACCGGGTCAGCCCGCTGGTAATTGTGGCTCCCATTGTACCCTGTAAACCGGGGGATTGTCTGGATGATCCCCTGCAAGTACCACTGGGGGCAGAGAATGCGGCAGAAACGGGTTTGAAAAACAGTTCGGTCTTGCTTAACGTTATTCTCACCATCGAACGCAAGCGTTTACTGGAGATAATCGGGAGACTGCCCGGGCGGCTGGTGCCCAAAATCGAGGCAGGTCTGAAATTTTCCCTGGGCCTGGAGCAAGGAGGAAACTGATGAAAAACAAAACCGTTGGTTTAATTATTAACCAACAAAAAATGGGAGCAGTGGAAACAGGAAACTATCTCCGCACTCGTCTCAAGGAGCTGGGCTGGCAAATCGACCAGGAGGAGGCCGATTTTGTCCTGGTGTTAGGAGGGGATGGTACCCTCCTGCAGGCCGCAAGGGACCTGGCACCCCGGGGTATCCCTGTTCTTGGTATCAATTTCGGCCAGCTCGGTTTTTTAACGGAAATCGAGGTACATGACCTGGACTGGGCCCTGGAGCGGCTGGCAGCGGCTGCCTACCGGATCGAGGAAAGGATGATGCTGGAGGCCCGGGTACAGCGACAGGGAAGGCTGCTGGAAACCGCTATTGCCTTAAATGACGTGGTAGTGACCAAGGGGGCTTTTGCCCGCCTGCTGCCACTGGATATTTTCGTCAACCGGGAACATGTCTCCACCATACCCGCTGATGGGATTATCGTGGCTTCTCCTACTGGTTCTACTGCCTATTCCCTGTCCGCAGGCGGGGCCATTGTCCCACCCCATCTGGAAGTGCTGCTGATTACCCCGATCTGTCCTCATTCTCTTACTTCCCGGCCCATGGTAGTGGGGCCTGAAGCCGAAGTCATGATCAGAGTGGGTCATTATGAGGGACAGGCTATGTTGACCGTGGATGGACAGCATGGAGTAGTGCTGGAACCGGATGATTTGATCTGTGTGCAACGGGCTGGGGTAAGAGCGCGGTTTATCAAGTTAACGGACCGCACTTTCTTCCAGGTCTTGCGCCAGAAACTGAAAGCGGGTGACCGGTGCAATGTCTAGTCCATTGGCAGGAGCGGTGGCTCTCAGCCACTTCTGGTTGGCTCAGGTAGTACGGCCAGGCGACCGGGCGGTGGACGCGACCTGTGGCAATGGCCATGATACGCAGTATCTGGCTGAACTGGTGGGGGAAAACGGCAAGGTCTGGGCCTTTGATGTTCAGGAGACAGCTATTAGCAATACCAAAGAGCGGCTAGAGGCAGCCGGACTGGCTGCCCGGGTAGAACTGATTCTGGATGGGCACCAGCATCTTAAGCGGTATGTTTCAGAGCCGGTCAAGGCAGTGGTTTTTAATCTGGGTTATTTGCCAGGCAGTGACAAAAGGGTGATTACCCTGGCCGAGACCACCCTTAACGCCCTGCAACAGGCAGTGGAACTGCTTTTACCGGGAGGAATAATTGCCATTGCTATCTATACAGGTCACGCTGGCGGTGAGGAGGAAGCCCGGGAGGTGGAGAGCTGGGCAGCGGCTTTACCCAGATGTTATAATGTTTGGTCACAGCGGCTGTTGAACCGCTCTCAGACAGCGCCCTATTTATTACTGGTGGAAAAAGGAGGATAATTGGCGATGAAGGCAATGCGCCAGCGCCTGATTTTAGATATCATTGAGGAGAAAGTTATTGAAACCCAGGAGGAACTAGCGGAGGAATTGCGGGCCCGTGGCATTGAAGTAACTCAGGCCACTGTGTCCCGGGATATCAAGGAATTGCGCCTGGTCAAGATCCCCACCGGAGATGGGACCTATCGCTATGGTTTGCCCCGGGATTCGGTAATTGAGCACAGTGAAGAGCGAATGCGCCGTATTTTTCTTGATTCCGTAGCTCATATAGACCACTGTGATAACCTGATTGTCATCAAAACCTTGCCGGGAACCGCCCAGGCGGTGGCCTCCACCATTGATGGGGCTCAGTGGGAGGAAATCATGGGGACGGTAGCCGGTGATGATACTATTCTGGTTATTGTTAAACCCAAAGAGGCAACTGAACAGGTGGTAACCCGTTTTAAAGAGATGATGCTGGGATAGGGGGTGCGATGATGCTCCTCACCTTGTGTATCGAAAATTTTGCCCTGATTGAGAGGCTGGAACTGGAGCTGGCAGAAGGCTTCACTGTTTTTACCGGGGAGACCGGGGCTGGTAAGTCCATTATCATGGATGCCCTTGCCCTTTTGACCGGGGCTAGAGGGGCTACTGAATTTATCCGCCATGGGGCCCAGGAAACCAGAGTAAGCGGGGTTTTTTTGCCAGCTGACCGGGAAGGCTGGGTGGTAAAACTGCAGCAACAGGGGATTGAACCGGAGGAAGACGGCACTATTTTTCTGGAGAGGGTATTGAACCTGAATGGCCGCAGCCAGTGCCGCATTAATGGCCGTTTATTGCCTTTGAACCAGTATCGGGAGCTGATAGGTGGCCTGGCCGAGATTCATGCTCAGCACCAGCAGCAGTTTTTGCTCAGACCGGAACGGCACTTAGAACTGCTGGACCGTTATGCCGGGCGGGACCATTGCCAGCAGGTCAGGCAGCTTGCCCAATTGGCCCGGCGTTATCGCCAGCTGCTGGCAACAAAGGAGGAACTGCAGGCCAGCGGCCGGCAGCGCTGGCGGGAAATAGATTTACTCCGTTACCAGCTGCAGGAAATCGATAAGGCCCAGTTACAACCCGGGGAAGAGGAAGAACTGCTGGAAAGGGTACAATTACTGGGTCAGGCGGAGAGGTTGGCCCAGTCCTGTGGCAGGGCCTATGAACTGCTGGCGGCAGGAAGTGGCCGTCAGCCGGCTGCTTTGGACCTGCTGGCCCAGGTGATGGAGGAAGTGAAACAGCTGGCTCGCCTGCATCAGGGAGCAACTCCGCTGGCTACTGAGGTGGAGGAGTGCTATTATCGCCTGGAAGAGCTGGCCCGGGAGCTGAGCCGTTATCAGGAAAAAATCGAGTTTGACCCGGAAGGGCTGGAACTGGCTCAGGAGCGACTGGATTTGATTAAACAGCTCTGTAAGAAATATGGCAGTACGGTGACGGATGTGCTGGCTTACCGGGAACAGATCAAACTGGAGCTGAACAAACTGGAACAGGCGGAAGAGAATCTGGAGGAAATCCAGCTACAACTGGAACAGCTGGAACAAGAGGGGAAAGAGCTGGCAGAGGTGGTCAATGGGCAAAGAAGACAGGCCGCTATTCTCCTGGCCAGAGCGATTGAAAATCAATTAGCGGATCTGGCCATGGCCGGTTCCCGTTTCTCTGTCCAGCTGTCTCCAACGGAACACTGGAGCCAGAACGGTGGCAGCGATGCGGAATTTTTCCTCAGCCCCAACCCGGGAGAACCTCTGAAGCCCCTGGCCAAAATCGCTTCTGGTGGGGAATTATCCCGGATTTTACTGGCTTTACGCACTGTTTTGCTAACTGAGGAACCGGGAATCACCCTGGTTTTTGATGAAGTGGATGCTGGCTTGAGCGGGGCAGCAGCCCGCAAGGTAGGAGAAAAGCTGGCCCAGCTGGGCCAGCAGTATCAGGTCCTGAGCATCACCCACTCTCCGGCGGTAGCAGGTCTGGCTGATCAACATTTCTACATTTATAAAGAAGTAGTTGGGGAAAGAACTTTTACCCGGGTCAAAACTCTGGCAGCGGAGGAAAGGCTGACAGAACTGGCCCGCATGGTAGGTGGCGAACATACGGGAGAACTTCTGAAAGCGCAGGGCTAAGGCTCTGCGCTTTTGCATATTTAAGTCCCTGAGCAGGCAAACTATGGTCGGAAAAGAATTGGCGGGAAAGGATGAAAAAAATGGAACGCAAAACCCTGCTAGGGATGCTGATGATCTTCCTCTTACTTCTGGGCTGGGGCTGGCACTGGGCAGAACAAAGTTTGCCAGCCATCTCCCGCACTCTGTTCTGGGGGAGCTCCGGGGCAGATGTAAGGTCTGTTCAAGCCAAACTCAAGGCCTGGGGGTATTACACGGGGCCAATTGACGGGATCTACGGGTCATCGACCTGGACGGCGGTGAGAAAATTCCAGCGGGCTAATGGATTGACTCCTGATGGAGTAGTCGGGCCTGCCACTCTGAAAGCTATGGGCCTCTGGACTTCTCCAGCCAGGGCAGTGCGGACCACCACAACAATCAGCCGGGGGCTGATGCGGCGCAATGACCTGACTTTACTGGCTCGCCTGGTACAGGCTGAAGCTGGTGGGGAACCCTATGAAGGACAGGTAGCTGTAGCGGCAGTGGTTTTAAACCGGGTGGCCAGCCCCCTGTTTCCCAACACTATAGCTGATGTGATTTTTCAGCCTCTGGCCTTTGAGAGTGTGTCCAATGGACTGATTAATAGGCCGCCTTCAGCTACAGCCCTGCAGGCAGCCCGGGATGCCTTGAATGGCTATGATCCTACCCAGGGAGCTCTCTTCTTCTGGAATCCCAGTAAACCGGTAAGCAGCTGGATCTGGTCCCGTCCGATTATTCGCCGGATTGGAGACCATGTGTTTGCGCGCTGAGAGGAGATGATGGTATGCGTGGACAGAGAATAGCGATTTTTTTGCTCAGTTTGGGCTTACTAGGAGTAGGCTGGTGGGGCTGGCAGCAAAAAATGATGAAAGAGGATCTGGAAAAACTGTTAAGTAATCACTATCAGCGTTCCTTTTATAATTTAGCCGACCATGTAGGCAATGCCGAGATGCTACTGGGCAAAAGCCTGGTGGCAATGGATCCTAAGGCCAATGCGGCTATACTGGCTGACCTCTGGTATGAGGCGATCACTGCCCAGGAAAATCTGGGTCAGCTGCCATTGAGCAATTCCACCACAGTTAAAACAGCCAAATTTCTAAACCAGCTAGGGGATTATGCCTATTTTCTCAATAAACGCAATGCTGAAGGCAAGTTACCGGGGAAGAAGGAAAGAGAGCAGCTGCAAAAACTCTATCGCCAGGCCCAGAAGCTGAATGCCGAATTGCAGGTGGCAGTCCAGGATGTGCAGGATGGGCGGGTTTATCTGGCCGAGGTGCGCCGGGAAAGCGGCAGTACCCTGGGGCGTCAGGCCCGTAAACCGCAGCCGCTGGATATGAAGCCAGTTGCCAAGGCAATGCAGGATACACCTGCATTAATCTACGATGGGCCTTTTTCCGAACATTTAGAACGGGCCTTGCCGCGGGGCTTAAGCGGGGAAAATATCACCCTGGCCCGCGCTATGGATATTGCTCGCAGTTTTATTGATGGTCAGGGCAAGGTCTGGGAAGTGCGGACTAAAGGGGATGTCAGGGGGAAAATCCCCGCCTTCAGTCTAGAACTGGTGCCGGCCGGGAAAACCTCAGAAGAACGGATAATTATGGACATTAGCAAAAAAGGCGGTAAAGTTATCTGGATGCTACACCGGCGCAAATTGGCTGAACCCGTACTCTCGGCTGAGGAGGCGGAAAAACGGGCAGTAGCTTTTGCCCGCTTGCGGGGTTATGATAACCTGGCACCCACTTATGTTTTACGGGAAGACGGAATTGCCACGGTGGCCCTGGTGGCGGTTCAGGACGGGGTGTTGCTTTATCCTGATCTGGTAAAGATCAAGGTAGCCCTGGACAATGGACAAATCCTCGGCTTTGAGGCTACTGGTTATCTGATGTCCCATATTCAGCGCCAGTTGCCCCCTGTCCTGGTTAAACCGGAAGCTATCAAGAAAAAACTGCCTCCGGAGCTGAAAGTGGAACATATTAAGCTGGCTTTGATTCCCACTCCCAGTCGCAATGAAATTCTCTGCTGGGAAGTGAAAGGCAAACTGGCAGGCGAATTGTATTATGAATATTTTAATGTAAAAAATGGTAGTGTCGAAAAGGTTTTAAAGGTGATTGAGACACAATTTGGTTCACTGACCATGTAAAAATTTGCTGCAGGCTTTTTAGCCTGCATTTGTTTTTCTTTCCCTGTTTTAAAGCGGCAGTATAAGAAAATAAGGAACAGGACAAGTTATGATTAGCCGCAAAAATCGCTTAAAGGAGGTGTCATTTAAAGCAATCAGGTCATAAAGGAGGGAAATAGGGTGAGGAAAGGTATTTTGCTGGTTTTCCTGCTGATTTCCGCCTTCATTCAGGCTCCAGTCCATTATTTTTCCGCTTTGCCTACCGCCCAGCAAGCAGTGGTGGGAGAAAAACTTACCCTCGCCATCAACTGGCCTAAAACCTGGCAGCGCTTTTTGCAAATCGTTAATGTTAATTACTCACCGGCTATTTCCTTGCAACAGGGTCAACCGGTTGCCAGAGAACCGGGAGAAGCCGAACTGGCGGTAAAATTGTTTGGGTTTTTACCGTTGCATCGCTTTACTGTCAGGGTTCTGCCGGAGATGCATTTGATACCCGGGGGACAGTCTATCGGAGTATTATTAAAATCCAGGGGTGTAATGGTAGTAGGTTATGCACCTATTACCAGTGAGGGGGAAGAAAAAATATATCCGGGCCGGGATGCCGGGGTGTTAATTGGAGATACCATTCTGGCTATCAATGGGAAAAATATTAACAATGAGAAGGAAATGGCAGAGATAATTACACAAATTGGGCAAAAAGGAGAAAAAGCTATCCTTACTATTGAACGGCGCGGTACCCGGTTACAGGTGGCCGTAACTCCGCGTTTTTGTCCCGAAACCCAGAGTTATCGGATTGGTTTATACATTCGGGATAGTGCTTCTGGAGTTGGCACTCTTACTTTTATTGAACCCAAAAAAGCTTATTTTGGTGCCCTGGGTCATATAATAGCCGATAGTGATACCAGTGAACCCATTGACATCCGGGAAGGCAAGATTGTACGAGCAGTAGTACAGGCCATTCATAAAGGCAAAGAAGGATTTCCTGGAGAAAAATTGGGAGTTTTTGTGGACGATGGCAGCTGGTGGGGTGAAATTACCCATAACACTCAGGTGGGTATTTTTGGCAGGATTTATGGCAAGTTTCCTGCCAGCCGGCCTCTGCCAGTAGTAAGCAATAACCAGGTAGAAACAGGACCGGCCCAAATTTTAACAGTTATAAATGGCGAAAAAGTAGAAGCCTTTACCATCAAAATAAAAAAATTGTTGCCCCCTGATCGACCGGATGGTAAGGGAATGGTGGTGGAAATTACCGATCCCAGGCTTTTAAAAGAAACAGGCGGAATCATTCAGGGTATGTCTGGTAGCCCCATAATCCAAAAAGGTCGAATTGTGGGAGCGGTTACTCATGTTTTAGTCAATAATCCCCGTCTGGGTTATGGATGTTATATCGAAAAAATGTTAGAAGAAGCGGGCCTTGTCGAAACCTGGAAAAAAGCCGCCAGTTAGGCGGTAAATTTTTTTGTAGAAATTGTTTATGCAATAAAAGCAGGAATAACCAGTCTAGCGTCGAATGGAATTATAGACAATAAAAAGAAAAAGAAGTGGTGTACAGGGGGCGAAAAGATGATGTACAAAGATGTGAAAATCCTCTTAGTTGATGATAACCGGGAATTTTGTGATATGTTGAGCAAACACCTGACCCGGGATGAGGATTTCATTCTGGTCGGAGTAGCTCATAATGGACTGGAAGCTCTGGAACTAATCCAATCGGAGCAACCAGATTTAATCATTCTGGATTTAATTATGCCTCATTTGGATGGGATTGGGGTACTGGAAAGAATGCAGACCCTGGATCTGCCGAAGCGGCCTAAAATTTTAATGCTTACCGCTTTTGGTCAGGAAACCGTGACCCAGAAGGCAATGCAGCTGGGGGCAGATTATTACCTGTTGAAACCCTTTGATTTCAATGTTTTAAGCCATCGCATCAGGCAAATGGTGGACACCGGCTATACCATTCCTGCCTATACTCATGTCGCCAAAACCAAAAACCTGGATGTGCTGGTGACCAACATCATCCATGAAATGGGAGTACCTGCCCATATCAAGGGATATCAATATTTACGGGAAGCTATTTTGATGGTGGTGGACCATGTCCATTTGTTAGGAGCGATTACCAAGGAACTCTATCCTGCCATTGCTGAGAAATACAATACCACTCCTAGCCGGGTGGAAAGAGCCATTCGCCATGCTATTGAACTGGCCTGGGACCGGGGCAATGTGGAGATGATGAACAAGTTCTTCGGTTACACAGTTAATAATGAAAGGGGCAAACCCACAAATAGTGAGTTTATCGCTATGATAGCCGATAAACTGCGTATAACTGCCAAAGTTAGCTAAGACAGCGAGGCTTGCCCTCGCTGCTCTTTTTTGCAAGGAGTTGCATAGAGGTAGTAAATAGGGTAAAATCTTTTTGAGGTGAAAAAACCATGGAAATCAAGGGCATTGCCCGTGTGGATAAAAAAACCAAGAACCTGGCCAAAAGAATCAAACCAGGAGAAATTGCGGTTATCAATCACCAGGATCTGGACGAAGTGGCAGCCATGAGCCTTGTTAAAGCCCGGGTAAAAGCGGTGGTCAATGCTGCAGCCAGTATCTCCGGCCGTTATCCCAACCTGGGGCCCAGGGCCCTTTTGCAAAACGGAATCCCCCTGATTGACCTGGCCGGGGAAAGTATCATGGAAACCCTGCGGGAAGGGCAACAGGTGCTGATAAAAGAGAACGGGGAAATCTGGGTGGGCGATAAATTGGCCGGTTTTGGGCAATGGCTGACTATTGATGAGGTGGAACGGCAACTGGCCAATGCCAAGGCCAATATCGCCGGGGTTCTCAAGGATTTCCTGGAAAATACCCTGCAGTATGCCGAGAAGGAACAGGGATTGATTCTGGGGGAAGTGGCTATTCCGGAAACCAGGACTCAGTTTGCTGGTCGGCATGCCCTGATCGTAGTGCGGGGGCAGAATTACCGGGAAGATTTGCTGGCTATTAAAAGCTATATCGATGAAGTTAAACCGGTGCTAATCGGTGTGGACGGTGGTGCTGATGCCCTGGTGGAGTTTGGTTATTGCCCTGATGTGATTGTAGGGGACATGGACTCCATTTCTGATGAAACCCTGGCCTGTGGGGCAGAGTTGATCGTTCATGCCTATCCTGACGGTCGGGCGCCTGGGCTGGCCCGAGTGCAGCGACTGGGTCTTGAGGCCAGAACTTTTCCCGCTCCTGGCACCAGTGAGGATATAGCCATGCTACTGGCCTATGAAAAAGGTGCTGAATTGCTGGTAGCGGTGGGTACCCATTCCAATTTCATCGATTTTCTGGAAAAAGGCAGAAAAGGGATGGCCAGCACTTTTCTGGTGCGTCTGAAAGTGGGGTCCATTCTGGTAGATGCGCGGGGTGTAAATCGGCTTTATCGGCACCGGCTCAAACCCAGGCATGTGGTGGAAATCGTGGTGGCGGCCCTTATTCCCATCTTTATTATTATCGTCACGGCACCCGCTACCCGCGAGCTGGCGCGCTTGATGTATTTGCAGCTTAAATTACTGCTGGGGATTTAACTGGAGAGGAGTCTTACGGCAATGTTTGATTTGCGCTACCATATAGTTTCCCTGGTAGCTGTCTTTTTGGCCCTGGGAATAGGGATTCTGATTGGCTCTGCCATGGAAACGGATAATACCCTGATCCAGCAACAAAAGGTATTGACCGATCGCCTGGCGGCTGATCTGGAAAAACTGCGGGGTGAAAACAAGGAGGCCATGGAAAAACTGGCCAAAGAGCAAAAGGAATCGGCACAACAAGAGGAATTTGTGAAAGAGGTTCTGCCGGTTTTGATTAAAAATCGCCTGACTGGCTACCGGGTGGCCATAATCGATACCGGTGATTATGGCTTTAATGATGACTTGCTGGATATTTTGAAAAAGGCAGGGGCGGTGGTAACCAGCACTTCGGTGCTAAGCCGGGATTTCGTGCTGGCTGATCCGCAATTACAAAAGGAAGTAGCGGCTTTTCTGGGAGTAGACCCCAACAGCCAGGCGGCCATAGTTAAGGAAATGACCTGGCAGGTAACCCGGGGTCTGGTAGTTGGAGATAATCTGGCGGTCATCAAGTTTCTGACCGATAAGAAACTGCTTAAAATTACAGGAGCCTACGGGCAGCCGCTGCAAGGGGTGATTATTATCGGAGGCAGTCAGCAACCCCAGACCGCTCAGTTCCGGGTAGAGAATATTGATTTGCCCCTGATTGAAGCCCTGCAGCAAAAAGGGATCGAAATTTTCGGAACCGAATATTCCAGGGTGGCAGTTTCCTACATGAAAAATTATCAGCGTTATAAGATTTCCACTATTGATAATATCGATACTCCCATGGGCCAGGTAGCACTGGTAGCAGCCATGGAAGGACGGCCCGGGGATTATGGTATCAAGGCAACTGCCGGCCGGCTGTTGCCGGATTTGAACAGGGAGGTTAAAAGGATTGTCTTGCCAGGATCGGTACCAGGTGCTGGTGTTAGTACCAGCCCACAATGAGGAAAAAAAGATAGCTGCTACGGTTAAAAGCGCTTTGACCATTCCGGGAGTGACCCGGGTAGTGGTGGTGGATGATGCTTCTACTGATCGCACAGCTGAACTGGCCGAGGCGGCTGGAGCAGAGGTGATTCGCCTCTCCCGCAATCTGGGAAAAGGAGGAGCTCTTAACCGCGGATTGAAAGAATTCCGGGAAGATTTGCTTTTGCTACTTGATGGCGATCTGGGGGAAACAGCGGCTGAAGGGGTTAAATTGCTGACTCCTTTACTGGAGGGACGGGCGGAGATGACCATTGCCCGTTTTCCCAGGGCCAGCAAAAAAGGGGGCTTTGGGCTGGTCAAAGGCCTGGCCCGCTGGGGGATCCAGCGTTTAAGTGGCTACCTGCCCCAGGCCCCATTATCCGGACAGCGCGGGCTAACCCGGAAGGCGATGGAGACGGCAGGCGGTTTCGCTGAAGGTTATGGTGTGGAGGTAGCTTTGACGGTGGCGGTAGCCCGGGCGGGACTGCCCATTCTGGAGGTAGAATGCGCCATGACCCATGATGAGACCGGTCGTGATTTGGCCGGTTTTTGGCACCGGGGACGGCAGTTCTATCACGTAGCGCGCACCCTCTGCTATTTGCACAGGAGGTATAGATAATGGTTTGGTGGATACTGGCTCTTGCTGGTGCAGGTCTGACCAGGTTGATCCTGCCGTCCCTGTTTGCCATCTGGCAGCAAGCGGGTTTTTTGCGTCCCAATTTTCGCGGTGAACAAATTCCGCTGGGGGTTGGGGTTTTTCTGCCTCTGGTCTGGCTGATACTATTGCCAGGGGTAGTTTGGCTGGTTCCTGAGCAGCGGGACCATGGCCTGCAACTACTTCTGGCGGTAACCTTTCTTACCTTGCTGGGTATGCTGGATGATGTGCTGGGGTCCCGCCGGGTAAGTGGGTTAAAAGGTCATCTGGGCAGTCTGTTCAGGGGCAGGATGACAACAGGAGCTTTAAAAGCAGTCATGGGAGGCTGGCTGGGTCTGGTACTGGCCTGGCTGGAATTCCAGCCCCGAACCGGGATTGGGTGGATTCAAACAGTGCTGGCCGGCCTGATGGTAGCCCTTTCTATCAACGCTATCAATCTGCTGGATTTGCGACCAGGCCGGGCGGGCAAGGGTTTTTTGCTTTTTGGCGGTTTACTGGTTTTGCTTTCCGGTCTGGCAGCGGCGGCGGGCTTTTGGCTGGTAACGGCCGGCATGCTGGTTGCCTATCTGCCTGCTGATTTAAAAGCCCGCTGTATGCTGGGGGATACAGGAGCCAATCCACTCGGGGTGATTCTGGGATTATCAGCCCTCTGGGCCTTGCCTGCCTGGGGACAGCTGGGCTGGCTTCTCTTTCTGATCGGCTTTCATTTTTTGACGGAAAAATATTCTTTGACTGAGCTTATTGCCCGCACGCCCTGGTTGGATTATATAGATAGATGGGGCCGGGAGTAACGGGAGGCAGCAAGAGGGGGAGGACTGGGCGATATGGAAATTAGCAGCAGGGAACTGGCAGTGATCCTGGATTCCACCCATGATGGCATGATCGCTGTAAACAGGGAGGGAGCTGTTACCCTCTTCAATGCAGCGGCAGAGCGTTTGACCGGACTGAAGCGGGAAGAGGTAATTGGCCGCAAAGCCCAGGAAGCTATTCCCAATACCAGACTGCATATTGTGCTGGAGACAGGCGTGCCGGAGCTCAATCAACAGCAGCATCTTGGTAAAACCACCATCATAACCAACCGGGTCCCTGTGAAAGATGAAGAGGGACGGGTAGTGGGGGCGGTGGCGGTTTTCCGCGATGTGGGGGATTTTGAAGCTCTGGCAGAAGAGTTGACCAATGTACGGCAAATCAAGACGATGCTGGAAGCCATTATCAATGCCACCAATGATGCGATTTCGGTAGTGGATGAGAACGGCATGCAAATTCTGATCAACCCGGCTTACACCCGTTTGACCGGTTTGACAGAGGCGGATGTCCTGTATAAACCGGCCACAGTGGATATTGTGGAAGGGGAAAGCATGCATTATAAAGTGCTGCGCACCCGGCAGCCGGTACGGGGCGTGCGCATGAAAATTGGACCCAACAAGAAGGAAGTTATGGTGAATGTGGCCCCGATTATCGTCAATAATGAATTAAAAGGCAGTGTTGGGGTTATTCACGATTTATCTGAAATCAAAAAACTGACAGAAGAACTGGAGCATGCCCGCCGTCTGATTCGCCATCTCGAAGCCAAATATACCTTTGATGATATTATCGGTCAGAGTGAGGAACTGAAACTGGCTGTGGAACAGGCGGAAAGGGCGGCAGCTACTCCTGCTACCGTTTTGCTCAGGGGGGAAAGCGGCACAGGCAAGGAGTTGTTTGCCCATGCCATTCATAATGCCAGTACCCGCAGCAGCCAGAAGTTTATCCGGGTCAATTGCGCCTCCCTTACTGATACCCTGCTGGAAAGCGAGCTTTTCGGATATGAGGAAGGGGCCTTTACCGGAGCGGTAAAAGGCGGAAAACGGGGGCTGTTTGAGGAAGCCAACGGGGGCACCATTTTCCTGGATGAAATCGGGGAGATTTCCTTGACCTTACAGGCCAAACTGCTCAGGGTCTTGCAGGAAAAGGAAGTGCGGCGGGTCGGGGGCACCAAGGCTGTTCCTGTGGATGTCCGTGTAATCGCTGCCACCAATGCCAATCTGGAGGAAAAAATCCGGGAAGGCAGTTTCCGGGAGGACCTTTATTACCGGCTTAATGTTTTTCCCATTTTCATTCCCCCGCTGCGGAGGCGGAAACAGGATTTACCCCTGCTGGTCCGTTTTCTGATCGGTAAGTTCAACCGGGAATTTGGACGGCAGGTGGAACGGATCGAACCGGAAGCCCTGAAAGTGCTGGAAAACTACGATTGGCCGGGAAATGTTCGGGAACTGGAAAATGTGATCGGCCGGGCCATTATCAATATGCGCCCGGGAGATACGGTAATTGCCGTCCGGCATTTGCCGTCCCTGGGCCTGGTCCGCCCTCAGGTTGAGGGAGAACACCGGCTACCGGATAGTGGCTGGCAGGGAGAAACCCTGGATGAAATTCTGGCCAGGGTGGAAAGACAGGTAATCTGTGATGTGCTGGCTCAATGCGGTGGCAACAAAACCCTGGCTGCCCGCAAACTGAATATCGCTGTGCGCAGCCTTTACTATAAAATGGATCGTTATGGCTTGCGTTAACCTGCAAAAAAATGCAGATGACCAGAAATCCTGCAATTTATTGCAGGATTTTTTTTGCAAAAGAAAAGACCTGGCCGAATTTGTGCTTGTGGGTATAAGTCCAATCCGGTCAAAACGGGAGTTATACAGCATAAAACTAAAATTTTCAGACAACACTTTTTTGGCATGGCTTTTGCTAAAACTAATAGCTGAAGGGGGAAGTATGATGGCAAAACAGGTAGTACTGGCGATTAACCCGGGTTCAACTTCAACAAAAGTGGCGGTTATTGCAGAAGACGGTACAGTGATCTGGCAGGAAACCTTGCGCTATTCGGTGGCTGAACTAGCATATAGAGAAAATGTTGTGGAACAGCTTCCCCTTCGTCTTTCTGACCTGGAGCGTCTGCTGGCGGAGAAAGGTCTGGGAGGCGGAAAACTGGTAGGTGTGGTTGGACGCGGTGGGTTACTGCGCCCCTTGCACAGTGGCACTTATCTGGTCAATGAGGCCATGCTTGCAGATTTAAGACAGGGCTGGGGAGGCCAGCATCCCTCCAATCTGGGCGGGATACTGGCCAGAATGCTGGCTGACCGTTATGGGGTGGAAGCATATATAGTCGATCCTGTTTCTGTAGATGAAATGATTCCGGAAGCTCGGAGAACTGGATTGCCGGAAATCAGGCGTTTTTCCCATTTACATGCCCTTAATATCCGACGGGCCCTGTTGCGCTGGCAAAAGGAACAATCCTGTTCCCCGCGGGAGTTAACCGGGGTAGCTGTTCACCTGGGTGGGGGCATCACCGTAGCGGCTGTACGGCAGGGTAGAATCATTGATGTCAGCAATGCCAACCAGGGCGGACCCATGAGTCCGGAACGGGCCGGGGCCCTGCCTTCAGCGGCACTGGCTTACTGGCCGGAAGAGACGGACTATCACTATCCACCCCTGGCCAAAAGGCTAGTCGGGGGTGGAGGACTGGTTTCCTACCTGGAAACCAACAGTTTGGTGGAAGCGGAAAAGCGGGCAGAGGCAGGAGATGAGAAAGCCCGCCTGGCTTTACAGGCCATGGTAAAGCAACTGATTAAGGAAATCGGGGCGATGGCCGCCATTTTAGATACATTACCGCGGTTTTTGCTGTTTACCGGAGGCATGGCTTTTTCCCACTGGTTAATGGAGCAATTGACTTCAGCTTTAAACTGGCTGGCGCCGATAACTGTCTACCCGGGAGAAGAGGAACTGCCAGCCCTGGCTGAGGGGGTTTTTCGTGTCCTGGCCGGGGAAGAATCTGTGCGAATTTATCCTGAAGGAGTGAGCGGTGAGTGATTACCAATTTTGACCAGCTGGTGGAAACTGCCCGCAGTTATCCCTCCCAGCGCCTGGCGGTAGCGGTGGCTCAGGACTGTGAAGTACTGGCAGCCGTCAGGGAAGCCATCGAAGAAAACCTGATTACCGCCCGCCTATTTGGGGATGAGGAGGAAATCAAGAAGGCTGCTGTCAAAGCAGGGCTGGACCTGAACAGGGCTGAGATTGAAGTTATCCATGAAAGGGATCCTGTCAAAGCCAGCCAGATGGCAGTGGTGGCAGTAAAAACCGGACAGGCGGATATGCTGATGAAAGGTCTGGTTCACAGTGCTGTAATTATGAAACAAATTCTGGACAAGGATACCGGGCTACGCAAAAGCAAGGTGCTGAGTCATGTGGCCTTGCTGGAGGGACCAGGACCTGACCGCATCACCTTCATGACTGATGGGGGCATGGTGATCAATCCCAATTTACAGCAGAAGGTTGAGATGATCAATAATGCCGTCGGGGTAGCCAGGGCGCTGGGCTACCAGCAGCCCAAAGTGGCAGTAATAGCCGGGCTGGAACTGGTTAATCCCGATATGCCTGCTACCCTGGATGCGGCTGTACTGGCCAAAATGGGTGAAAGAGGACAAATTCCTCATGCCATAGTGGATGGGCCACTGGCCTTAGATGTGGCTCTTTCCAGAGAAGCGGCTCTACACAAGGGGGTGAAAGGGGAAATTCAGGGGGATGCTCACATCCTGCTGGTACCCAATCTGGAAGTGGGAAATGTGTTGTACAAGACAGCGGTAGCTTTTGGTGGTGTTAAGACAGCTGGAACCATCACAGGGGCCAGTGCTCCTATTATTCTCACATCCCGGGCGGATAGCCACTATGCCAAGTTCTATTCCATTGCTCTCGCCCAGGTGCTGGCCTGGCAAAATCAAAGGAGGTAAGGAGAAATGAGTCTGGAAGTATTTGAGTACATGAAAAAATATGATTATGAACAAGTCGTTCTCTGTTACGACAAGGCTTCAGGGCTGAAAGCTATTATTGCCATCCATGATACTACCCTGGGCCCGGCTCTGGGTGGTACCCGGATGTGGACTTATGCCAGTGAAGATGATGCCATCCTTGATGCCCTGCGGCTGTCCCGGGGTATGACCTATAAGGCAGCTGCTGCCGGCCTCAACCTGGGCGGAGGCAAAACGGTTATTATCGGTGACCCCAGAAAAGATAAGAGTGAGGCGCTGTTCCGGGCTTTTGGTCGCTATGTGGAAAGCCTCAATGGCCGCTATATTACCGCTGAGGATGTAGGCACTTCGGTACAGGATATGGAATATGTACGCATGGAAACCCGCTGGGTAACCGGGGTAGCCAGTGGTTCGGGTGACCCGTCTCCCATGACCGCTTTTGGTGTCTGGAAAGGGATGAAAGCAGCGGCCAAAGAAAAATTTGGCACTGACTCCCTCTCCGGTATGACTGTAGCTGTTCAGGGCCTGGGCCACGTAGGTTATTACCTGTGTAAGTATCTTGCTGATGAAGGAGCCAAACTGGTTGTAACCGATATCTTCCCCGAACGGGTTGAAAAAGTGGTTCAGGAATTTGGTGCCCGGGCAGTAGAACCGGAAGCCATCTATGGCGTGGAAGCGGAGATATTTGCCCCCTGTGCGTTAGGGGCAGTAGTAAATGATGAGACTCTGCCCCAGTTCAAATTCCAGATTATCGCCGGTGCTGCCAACAATGTCCTGAAGGAAGAACGGCACGGGGATGAGCTGGAAGCAAAAGGCATCCTCTATGCCCCTGACTTTGTCATCAACGCCGGCGGTTTGATCAATGTGGCTGATGAGCTGGAAGGATACAATCGGGAACGGGCAATCCAGAAAATCGCAGGTATTTATGATAATATCTTGCGGGTATTTGCCATTGCTAAACGGGACAATATTCCCACCTATAAAGCAGCAGAAGTCATGGCTGAGGAACGGATCCGGACAATCGGGCAGGTGCGCAATAACTTTTTGCGCAAGTGAGGAGGATGTCTGTGAACGCCTACCTGTGGTACTGGCAAGAACGACGGGACTGGCAGAGAATAATCGTCAGAGCAGAACAAAAACAGGTGGGAGATCTCTGGCTGTCCAGAGCTGAAGCAAGGGCCCGGCTGCACGGGTCCTTGCTTAGCACTTATCCGCCTCAGCGCATCATCCTGCTGGCTACTGACACTGAACAGAATATACCGGAGATTTTACTGGAAACAGGGGTACCGGTAGAGATGCAGTATCTGCTGGGGACGATTCAGTTACCAGCAGAACTGGAACTGAGCGGGCATGCTTCCGTAAGACGCCAGCCCCTGTTTCCCCTGGCCCTCTGGCAAAAACAGATACCGGCTGCAGATGAGCCCTGGCTTTATCTCTATCTGGGACAGTATCCCTTTGTCTCTCTGGGGGTTGGCAAAAAGCTGGTAGATGTGTTAAGCTATTGGGAAGGAGAGGGGCCGCTGGGACCATTATCCACTGGACAACTGCCGACCCTGGCCTGGCTGGAATGGCTCTGTCAGCAAAAGCTATCCGGAGCGAAAGCGCAAGAACTGGTGCGGAGTAAGGGAGGAATAGCCGCCTATCTGGGGAGGGAATGGCAGCCCGGAGAAAAATTGCCCCCTGAGCTGGCCAGCACGGTGGTATATCAGAGTTTAAAAGGGCTGGGCAGTTTATGGACATTGAGCCAGGGGCAGGCCAGACGGCTGGTGCTGGCCGGGGAACTTCTGCTGGATCAGCAAGTACTTGAGCCCATTCAGAACTGGGCTCAAGCTCGACAGCTACTGGTCAGGGTGTTGCCTGCCGGGGAGGAATTTTAGTGAAAAACTATGTTTTTGTTGGCTATTATGGCAGTGGTAAAACCGAAATGGCGGTTAATTTCGCTTATGCCAGAAAACAAGCAGAACGACGGGTGGCTCTGGTGGATCTGGATATTGTCAATCTCTACTTCCGTTCGCGGGAACTGAAGGAAAAACTGGCAGAGGACGGAATTGATGTGATCGTATCAGAAGGCAAGCTGGCTCTGGCTGATTTACCGGCTCTCACACCGGCTATTTACGGGGTCCTGAGCCAACCACAACTGCCAGTGATTTGGGATGTAGGCGGTGATGAGGTGGGGGCTACGGCTCTGGGCCGTTTTGCCGCACAGATTGAGGCCAGCAGCTATCAGCTGTACCTGGTGGTTAACACCTTCCGTCCCTTTACCAGAAAGCCCGCCGAAATCCTGAAGGTAAAAGAGGAGATTGAAAGGGCTGCCAGGCTGAAGATTACCCATTTTGTCGCTAATCCCAATTTAGGGGAAGCTACTACAGTCCAGCAGGTCTTTGAAGGTACCCTCCTGGTGGAGGAGGCGGCGATACAGGCCGGTATACCTCTGGCCTGGGTAGGGGTATTACCAGGGTTACTGCCAGAAGTCAGTGAACTTTTGCCGGGCCGCAATTTCCTTACCCTGGAACGTTTCATGCTAACACCCTGGCAACGGGACCAGCAGACTTTCAACACTGATCCCCGCACTATGTTTAAGCCCGGTAACAGGTAAGTGAGGAGGTAAGAAGCAATGCCCAGAGTAACATTCAGGGAAGAACGCTGCAAAGGCTGTGAACTGTGTTTGCACGTTTGTCCCCAGCAAATTATCACCCTGGCGGAGCATTTTAATGCCATGGGCTTTCATCCGGCCACCGTTAAGGAGATGGAAAAGTGCATCGGATGTGCTATGTGTGCCCGCATGTGTCCGGATGTAGTTATAGAAGTAGAAAAGGAAAGCAAGGAGGGGGAGTAAGATGGCCAAACTGCTGATGAAAGGCAACGAAGCGATCGGGGAAGCGGCTGTCCTGGCCGGATGCAAATATTTTTTCGGCTATCCCATTACTCCCCAGAGCGAGTTGCCCCACTACATGGTCAAAAGGCTGCCGGAAGTGGGCGGAGTTTTTTTGCAGGCCGAAAGTGAAGTGGCTGCCATCAACATGGTTTTTGGGGCTGGGGGTGCCGGGGCCAGAGTCATGACTTCATCATCCAGTCCTGGTATCAGTTTGAAACAAGAGGGAATTTCCTACTTGATCGGTGCTGAGGTTCCAGCGGTGATTGTCAATATCATGCGGGGCGGACCGGGACTGGGCAATATCCAGCCTTCCCAGGCCGACTATTTCCAGGCTACCAAAGCGCCTGGCCATGGTGATGGCCGCATGATCGTCCTGGCGCCTTCCTCTGTGCAGGAGATCGTGGATCTGGTTATTCTGGCTTTCGACCTGGCTGACCAGTATCGTAACCCGGTGATGGTACTGGGTGATGGAGTGCTGGGCCAGATGATGGAACCGGTAGAAATAGATGATAATTACCAGCCCCGGCTGCCGGAAAAGCCCTGGGCAGCAACGGGCAAGCGGGGACGCGCCAGCAACAATATCATTAACTCCCTGCATATCGTGGATAAGGACAATGAGGAATTCAACCGGCATTTGCAGAAGAAGTATGCGGAAATCGCGGCCAGGGAAGTTCGCTATGAAGAATACTGCACGGATGACGCAGAGATTATCCTGGTAGCCTATGGCACCTCAGCCCGGATTTGCAAGGGTGCGGTGGACCTGGTCAGGGAAGAAGGCATCAAGGCTGGACTGATCAGACCGATTACCCTCTGGCCTTTCCCTGCTGAGATCATCAATCGTCGGGCTGAACAGGCTAAAGCTTTTCTGTCCGTAGAGATGAGTGCCGGCCAGATGGTAGAAGATGTCAAGCTGGCGGTTAACGGGAAAAAACCGGTATATTTCTACGGTCGAATGGGCGGTATTCTGCCAATGCTGGATGAGATTGTGGCTGGTATTAAGGGGCTGGCGGAAGGAGGGGCTCTCTGATGGCAGAAATGAAAAAAGTTTTTACCAGAACCAGGGGGTTAACGGAAAAGCCCTTCCATTATTGCCCTGGCTGTACCCATGGGGTTATTCACCGTCTGGTGGCGGAAGTGCTGGAAGAGATGAATTTGCTGGACCGGGCTATTGGTGTGGCCCCGGTAGGTTGTTCTGTTTTTGCCTATGAGTACTTTAACTGTGATATGTT
This sequence comes from Carboxydocella sporoproducens DSM 16521, assembly GCF_900167165.1. Taxonomy (NCBI): domain Bacteria; kingdom Bacillati; phylum Bacillota; class Clostridia; order Eubacteriales; family Clostridiales Family XVI. Incertae Sedis; genus Carboxydocella; species Carboxydocella thermautotrophica. Next base: position 54,703 of record NZ_FUXM01000007.1, read on the forward strand.
TCAGGCTGCCCACGGCCGGGCTCCTGCTGTGGCTACTGGCATCAAACGGGTTCATCCTGATGCAGCGGTGTTTACCTATCAAGGGGATGGCGACCTGGCTGCGATTGGAACCGGGGAAATCGTTCATGCTGCTGCCCGTGGGGAAAAGATTACTGTAATTTTCGTTAATAATGCAATCTATGGCATGACTGGAGGCCAAATGGCCCCCACTACTCTACCGGGTATGGAGACTACCACCTCACCTTTTGGTCGTAACACTGAAACCCAGGGATTCCCGGTCCGGGTAGCGGAAATGCTTTCAACCTTAGATGGCGCAGCCTATATTGCCCGGACAACAGTCATCAATCCCAGATATATTATGCAGGCTAAAAAAGCTATTCGCAAAGCCTTTGAAACCCAGATGGCCGGGAAAGGCTTTACACTGGTAGAAGTGCTGTCCACCTGTCCTACCAACTGGGGTATGACTCCCATTGAAGCAACCAAATGGTTGGAAGAAAAGATGATTCCCTATTATCCCTTGGGGGAATTTAAAACCCCGGCGGAGGTGAAATAGGATGTTACATGAAATTATCATGGCCGGCTTCGGGGGCCAGGGAATTATGTCCATGGGCCAGCTTCTGACCTATGCCGGGATGTTTGAAGGTAAACATGTGGCCTGGATTCCTTCCTACGGTCCGGAAATGCGGGGAGGAACAGCCAACTGCGGTGTGACTGTCAGTGACCGTCCCATCAGTTCGCCGGTAGTTTTTAACCCTACCGCTGCCATTATCATGAATATCCCCTCCCTGGATAAGTTTGAACCAGCGGTCAAGCCAGGTGGGTTGATTCTGGTCAACAGCTCCCTTGTGGACCGCCAGGTAAAACGAACTGATATTAAAGCTTTCTATATTCCTGCCAATGAAATCGCTGAAGAGCTGGGCAATCCCCGGGTAGCAGGTATGGTCATTCTGGGTGCGCTGGTGGCATTAACCAGTATGGTCAGTTTCAAGTCCCTGGAAGAGGCCCTGAAAAAGGTGCTGCCCGAGTACCGGCACAAGTTAATTCCGCTTAACATGCAGGCTTTGGAGCGCGGGGCCACTTATGTGAGCCAGCAGCTGCAAACCGCTGTTAGTTAAATCTTTTCAATTTTAATTTAGGCCTGCTGGGCCTTTTTTCTTTTCTTCCCGCTTATGATAAAATAGATAAAAAAGCCGGAGGCACTACTATGGCAACTATTATTGGAAAGGACGGAGGTAGTTTCATGGTAAATACTTCACGCTTGGTACACGAATTTTTGACAATGGTGCAAATCGATTCCCCTTCCCGCCAGGAACGGGCCATGGCGGATTGGTATAAAGCTCGCCTGATTGAACTGGGCTTAACAGTGGAAGAAGATGAGGCAGGTAAAGCTATTAATGGCACTGCCGGTAACTTGATTGCCCGGCTTCCCGGGGATGGGCAGGGCATGCCCATTTTTTTCAGCGCCCACCTGGATACAGTGGAACCAGGCCGGGGTATCAGGCCTTTAATCGAAGGAGATATCATCCGAAGTGCGGGTGATACCATCCTGGGTGGGGATGACAAAGCTGGACTGGCGGTCATTCTGGAAGCCATCCGTATAATCAAGGAAAACAACCTGCCCCATGGGGAGATTGAACTGGTAATCACAGTAGCAGAAGAATGTGGCTTGCTGGGGGCCAAACAGTTGCATCGCCAGCAATTGCAGAGTATAGCTGGGTTTGTTCTCGATGCTGGTGGACCGGTGGGCTCCATTGTGGTCAGGGGGCCGGCCCAAACCAAAATTGAGGCTACTATTCGCGGTAAGGCCGCCCATGCCGGGGTGGAGCCGGAAAAAGGTATCAGTGCCATTCAAGTGGCAGCCCGGGCCATTGACCGCATGCCCCTGGGCCGCATTGATGCCGAGACCACAGCCAATATTGGGGTAATCGAAGGGGGTAAGGCTACCAATATCATCCCCGATATGGTTAACCTGAAAGGGGAAGCCCGTTCTCTGGATCCGCGTAAACTGCATGCCCAGACCAAGCAAATGACCACCATTCTGGAACAGACAGCCCAGGAGTTTGGCGCCTATGTACAGCTGACTGTAGAAGATCTCTATCCTGAGATAAACCTGAAACCAGAGGAACCGGTGGTTCAGATTGCCCGCCAGGCTATCCAGGCCTGTGGTCTCACCCCCAGTCTGGACAGTACCGGGGGTGGCAGTGATGCCAATATCTTCATTGGACTGGGCTTGCCGACGGCCAACCTGGGGATTGGCATGCAAAATGTCCATTCAGTAGAAGAAAAAATGGCTATCAGCGATCTGGTTAAACTGACGGAGGTAGTACTGGCTATCGTTAAAACTGCCCATGACTGGAGGTAGAGGGCGTGATTGCCAGAAAAGAAGGGATAGTCCTGACGGTAAAGCGGGATTTAGGAGATTATCAGGAACTGGAAGTGGAAATGGGAGGGGAGAAAGCCCGGGCGGTCAATTATCCCCCCTTGACCGGGCCCTGTCAACCAGGGGACCGGGTTTTGCTCAACACCACTGCAGTAGAGCTGGGCCTGGGCACGGGAGGTTTTCACTATGTCATGGCCAATTTCTCCCGCCCCCGGGAAGAACTGCAGGGCCAGGGTCATATCATGAAACTGCGCTATACCCCTATGCAGTTAAAGGTGCTGGCTGCGGAAGAGGAGGCCAGCCCCTGGCATCAAGAATTGAAAAACTTTACCGGTCTAAAAAAGACGCCGGTGGTTTGTGCCACCCTGCATAGCCAGTTGCCGGCAGTATGTGTAGGTATTCAGCGGGAATGCTGTCATCGGTTGCGGGTGGTATATGTAATGACTGATGGGGCAGCTCTGCCCCTTGCCTTTTCCCGGCTGGTTCGGGAACTGAAGGAAAAGGGGCTAATTTCTGCTACTGTTACCTGCGGCCACGCATTTGGCGGAGACCTGGAAGCAGTTAACCTTTATTCTGCGCTGGCAGTTGCTAAAGTTGCTGCCCGGGCGGATGTAATTGTCATCGCCATGGGGCCAGGAATTGTGGGCACTGGTAGCAAGTGGGGATATACCGGGGTGGAGCAGGGACAGGCTATCAATGCCGTCCATACCATGGGGGGCAAGGCTATCGCCGTTCCCCGCCTCAGTTTTGCCGACCCTCGTCCCAGGCATCAGGGGGTAAGCCATCACACCCTGACTGCCCTGGCCGAAGTGGCCCTGGCCCCCTGTCAGCTGGCATTACCCCGGCTGGAGCCAGCCAAAGCCCACCTGGTCAGGCGCCAGCTAACCGGGGCAGGGATTCTGACCAAACATCGATTGTATGAACTGGAGGCTGATGACCTGGTAAAGGCCATGGTAGAGGAATATCAGCTACAAGTTACTACCATGGGCCGCTCGCCGGCGGAAGACAGGGAATTTTTCGCCGCCGCAGCGGCTGCCGGGCGGCTGGCTGCCCGGCAGATTGTCTGGTAATTTGGAGACGGGAGGAAAAGGATGCGCAGTTTTTATGCTGATTTGCATATACATTTAGGGGCTACCACAGCCGGGCGGCCGGTAAAAATCACCGCTTCCCGGCGGCTTACCCTGCCGGCAGTGCTGGCAGAAGCAGCTTACCGCAAGGGGCTGGATATTGTGGGAATTATCGATGCCCAGGCCCCTGGAGTACTGGCTGATTTGAAGGAAATGATAGCAGCAGGGGATTTGCAGCCACTGCCAGAAGGAGGGCTGCTGTACCGTCAGCGGACTTTGCTGGTTCCGGGGGCGGAGGTGGAGAGCAGGGAAGGGGCCCATTTCCTGGCCTATTTTCCCGGACTGGAAGAAATGGAGCAGTTTAGTACCTGGTTGGCCGGTTTTATGCGCAATTTGCACCTTTCCAGTCAGCGGGCCCACCTCAGTTTGAGCCAGATTTTGCAGCAAACCCTGGAACTGGGAGGTTTGCTGGCACCGGCTCATGCTTTTACCCCGCATAAGGGGCTATACGGCTGTGCTTGTGCCAGTCTCGGGGAACTGCTCACTCCGGCGGAACAGCAAGAAATCCGGGTGCTGGAACTGGGCTTGAGCGCTGATACTGCCATGGCGGAGCGGCTGGCCGAACTGGCACGGGTAGCTTTTTTGAGCAATTCTGATGCGCACTCCCTGGAGAAAATCGGGCGGGAATATAATGAACTGTTGCTGGCAGAGCTCAACTGGAGGGAAATGCTGAAAGCCTTCTACCATCAGGATGGCAGGAGAATCATAGCCAACTGGGGGCTCGATCCGCGGCTGGGCAAATATCACCGCAGTGCCTGTGCAGATTGTGGCTGGACTGCCGGAGAGGAGAAGCCGCCGGTGACATTTTGCCCTGCCTGTGGCAGCAAGCAACTGATTACCGGGGTGCTGGACCGGCTGGTGGCGATTACCACCGAGCCGGCGGTCGGGGGTAAGCATCCTCCCTATTACTATCAAGTGCCCTTGCAATTTCTGCCTGGTATCGGTAAGAAAACCCTGGAACGTTTGTTGAGCCAATTTGGGACGGAAATGGCTATTTTACATCAGGTGCCAGCAGAAGATCTCATTCGGACTGCCGGGGAGAAAATAGCCGCTCTGATTCTGGCCTGTCGCCAGGGCCAGGTGAAAATTCAGGCCGGAGGAGGCGGTACTTATGGGCGAATCCTGCAAGGTTAGTCACCCTGTCCCACTGGTAACGGTCACTGTTAATGCTTCCGGGGCTGCGGCTGCTGCCCGCCAGGGGCTGGTGGTAGTAATAGTGGATGTAATTGATATGTCCACCACTGCGGAAGGCCTGCTGGAGGCAGGGGCGGCAGCTGTGATCGGGGCCAGTCCCGATCAAACCAGGGCCCCGGTGGCTGTTCAGCCTCGACAGCGGGGAATGGAGGCGGGCCAAAAGGCCCGGGAGCTGGGGACGGGAGTGATTCTGGTCAGTGAACCCAGGTATGGCCAGGAAGAGGAACGGAGGGCGCGCTGCCAGAAGGCTCTGGCCGGGCTGGCGGAAACGGGATTAACACCCGAGCTGGTCCTGCCCAACCTGGGGGCGGAAACGGCGAAAATGGCGGATTTTGCAGGAAAGGTTATTCTACTGGTCAGTGATACCGGCGGGGTTGCCTATGATGCTGCTGTCACAGCAGGAGCTCCAGCGGTGCTAACGGCTACCATTGCCCGCACCATCGGGCGCCGGGGGACAGAGCCAGCCCGGCTGGGGGCGGAGCGGGCCAGACTAAAGGCCCGGGAACTGGGCACCGGGGTGGCGGTAGTGGCGGCCAGTGGCAATTCCCTGGAAGACGTGCTGGCTGCCGAGTATATTGGGCGTCTGTTGCTGGAAAGTCCTTGATTTTTCATCCTGACCTGGGATATTTTCCTCTCTTGTCCCATAAATATAGGACAGGGAGGAGGATGAAAATGCGGAGACTGAAGAAGATATTGAGCCAGTATTTGCGGGAGCGCTGGATGAGTTATCTCTGGGTGCTCCTCCTTTATTTCAGCGGCTATATTCTGGGGGCCCTGGGGCCAGGGGCTCTTGATGCTGGTCAGAAACAGCAGCTGACCCTGCTGGTGGACCATTTCTGGCAAAACCTGTCCAGTCTGGATGTGGATCGGGGCAGGTATTTCTGGTCCCTGGTCCTGGAACAGGGACGCAGCCTGTTTTTGCTTTTTCTGGGTGGCCTGTTTGTCCTGACCCTGCCGTTAGTCTGGGTTGTGGTCTTCTTGCGGGGGTTTGCCCTGGGTTTTACAGCAGCCTTCCTGACTGCGGAAAAAGCTGCTGCCGGGGCAGTTCTGGCCCTGGTTGCCCTTTTACCGCAAAATCTCTTCTTCCTGCCTATGTACTGGGCCGCTGCGGTCAGTTCCCAGCGTTTTGCACTGTACTGGCTTAAAAGCAGACTGGGGCGACGGCAGGGGGATGGCAGGGATGTGCTGCTGGCCTATTTTCTGGTTTTTCTGCTTTATGGCGGGTTATTATTTCTGGGGGCATTAACAGAAACTTACTTTACCCCGGTGTTGATGAAACAGATCTGGCGGTTGTTGAATTAAGAAAAATATTTTTTGATAAATCCTGCTGACCAGGCAGGATTTTCTTTTTCGGTGTGGAATAGAATAATTACTAAAAGGTCAGACGACTAACATTATTGGTGGAGAAACGTTTGCACAGAGGAGGAAGCTAAAATGGCAATATTTAAACGGGCAATCCTGATCGTACTGGACAGTGCGGGTATTGGCGCCCTGCCGGATGCCGACAGGTATGGCGATGCCGGGGCTGATACCCTGGGCCATATTTCCGAAAGGGTAGGAGGATTGAAAGTCCCCAACCTGATTCAGCTAGGGCTAGCCAATATCCGGCCTTTTCCCCACCTGCAACCGATCAGCAATCCCAGGGGAGCTTATGGTCGCTGTGCCGAGATGTCCAATGGCAAGGATACCACCACTGGCCACTGGGAGATGGCTGGCATCATTCTGGAGAAGGCTTTTCGCACTTATCCCCAGGGATTCCCACCGGAAATTATTGCTGAATTTGAACGGCGGATCGGCCGCAAGACCCTGGGCAATGTGGTTGCTTCCGGGACAGTGATTATTGAACAGCTGGGCGAAGAACACATGCGTACCGGCTATCCTATTGTATATACTTCGGCTGATAGCGTTTTCCAGATTGCCGCTCACGAAGAGGTTATACCTATCGAGGAGCTTTACCGCATGTGCCAAATCGCCCGGGAACTACTGGTTGGCGATCATGCCGTAGGGCGGGTAATAGCACGGCCCTTTATCGGGCAACCGGGAGCCTTTAAGCGGACTGAGCGGCGTCATGACTATTCCCTGCAGCCCCCCAAAACCATGTTGCTGGATAAAATCAAGGCACTGGGTTTGGAAGTAATGGCAGTGGGAAAAATTAAAGATATCTATGATGGCCGGGGTGTGACCCAGCATAAACTCACCAAATCCAATATGGATGCTGTGGACAAAACGCTGGAATTCATGGACCAGGGCGACCAGGGCTTGATTTTTGCCAACCTGGTGGATTTTGACTCCCTCTATGGCCATCGCAATGATGTAGAAGGTTATGCCCGGGCTTTAAGCGAATTTGACCAGCGCTTGCCGGAAATCATGGGACGGATGGGCAATGATGACCTGTTAATTATTACGGCAGATCACGGCTGTGATCCTACTGATGCCAGTACAGATCACTCCAGGGAGTATACTCCCCTCCTGGTTTATAGCCCCCGCTATCAGGGGGGCGTAAACCTGGGGACCAGGTCAACTTTTGCCGATATCGGGCAAACCATTGCCCGGGCCCTGGGCACGGAAATCGAAGTCGGCACCTCTTTTCTGGCAGAACTAAAATAGGGGAGGTTAAAGCATGGAACGAGCCTGGAAAGTCAAATTGACTGAAGCTGTGGAGTACATTCGCCGTCACACCGATTACCTGCCGGAAATTGCCTTGATCCTGGGATCCGGACTGGGGGCTCTGGCGGAGGAAATCGAGGAGGCAGTGACCATTCCCTACCGGGAGCTCCCTCATTTCCCGGTATCCACTGTGGAAGGTCATGCCGGTCGTCTGGTGCTGGGCAAGCTGAAAGGCAAAACGGTAGTGGCTATGCAGGGAAGATTTCATTATTATGAAGGTTACAGCATGGGAGAAGTCACCTTCCCGGTACGGGTCATGAAGCTACTGGGGGCACGCCAGCTGTTCGTTACCAATGCGGCCGGTGGTATCAACCGGGAGTTTAAACCGGGAGACCTGATGTTGATAACCGACCATATTAATTTGATGGGCAGCAACCCTCTGATTGGACCTAACTGGGATGATTTTGGCCCCCGTTTTCCGGACATGAGTGCTGCTTACAGTGCCCGTCTCCAGGAAATCGCAGACCGGGTAGCAGCCAGCCAGGGTTTTAAGCTGCAGCGAGGGGTTTATGCCGCCATGACCGGGCCTTCTTATGAAACCCCGGCCGAAATCCGTTATCTGGCCAAAATCGGTGCTGATGCGGTGGGGATGTCCACTGTACCTGAAGTTATTGTAGCCAATCACAGCGGCATGGAAGTGCTGGGTATTTCCTGTATCACCAATATGGCGGCCGGAATTTTGCCGGAGAAACTGGACCACAGTGAAGTAATGGAAACTGCTGAAAGAATTAAAAAGCAATTTTTAGCGCTGGTAAAGGGGATAGTGGAGTTATGTTAGAATTAAGGGAAAAAATTAAGGATGCAGCAAGCTATATTAAAAAAGCACTGGCTGGCCGGGAGCTGCCCCAAATCGGTCTGGTGCTGGGGTCCGGTCTGGGCTCACTGGCAGAGGAGATTGAGGAAACGGTAATTCTGGATTATGCCGAAATCCCCCATTTCCCGGTTTCCACTGTGGCAGGCCATGCTGGCCGCCTGGTTATCGGCTTGCTCTCTGGCAAACGGGTTATGGCCATGCAGGGACGCTTTCACTACTATGAAGGTTATAGCTTGCAGGAAGTAACCTTTCCCATTCGCGTTATGCAGGCCCTGGGGATAAAAGAGCTGATAGTTACCAATGCCTGCGGAGGGATGAATCCCACTTTTGCTCCCGGGGACTTGATGTTAATTTCTGACCATATTAATTTCATTGGCAGCAATCCCTTGATTGGCCCCAATCTGGAGGAATTTGGGCCCCGGTTCCCTGATATGAGTGAAGCCTACAGCCGCCGTTTGCGTGCCCTTGCCCGCCAGGTGGCCGAGGAACAGGGAGTAAAATTGCAGGAAGGGGTATATGTGCCGGTCAGCGGGCCTAATTACTGTACCCCGGCAGAACTGATTTTCCTGCGCCAGATCGGCGGCGACGCGGTGGGCATGTCCACAGTCCCGGAAGTGATTGTTGCTAACCATGGGGGCATGGAGGTACTGGGAATAGCCTGTGTCACCGATATGGCGATAGGAGAACACCTGGAAAAGCTGGAGCATGAGCAGGTAGTTGCGGTGGCGGAACAGGCCCGGCCCCGTTTCATTCAATTGATCAAGGGAATTCTGGCAGCGATGTAAGGAGGAAAGGGCATGCGCGCATATGATATTATCCGCAAAAAACGGGATGGCGGCGAATTGAGCCAGACGGAAATAGAATTCATGGTCCAGGGCTATACCAGCAATGAAATTCCCGATTACCAGATGGCCGCCTGGGCCATGGCTGTCTTCCTGCGGGGGATGAATGCCAGGGAAACAGCGGATTTGACCATGGCTATGGTCCGTTCTGGCGATCAGGTGGACCTAAGTGGCATTGCCGGGATCAAGGTAGATAAGCATTCCACCGGTGGCGTCGGGGATACCACCACCCTGGTGCTGGCTCCTCTGGTAGCAGCAGCCGGGGCACCGGTAGCCAAGATGAGCGGCCGCGGTCTGGGACATACCGGTGGTACTCTGGATAAGTTCGAGTCCATTCCCGGTTTCCGTGTAGAGCTGAATAAAGAGGAGTTTATCCGCAATGTCAACACAGTTGGGGCGGCTGTTGTCGGGCAAACAGGCAATCTGGCCCCGGCTGACAAAAAGCTGTATGCCCTGCGGGATGTCACGGCAACTGTGGATTCTATTCCCTTGATTGCCAGCTCTATTATGAGTAAAAAAATTGCTGCTGGAGCAGATGCCATCGTACTGGATGTTAAAACCGGCAGCGGGGCCTTTATGAAAACCCTGGAGGATTCTTTCGCCCTGGCCCGGGCCATGGTGGCCATTGGCCAGGAGGTAGGGCGAAAAACAGTAGCGGTAATTACCGATATGGACCAGCCTCTGGGTCGGGCGATTGGCAATGCCCTTGAGGTTAAAGAGGCTATTGAAACTTTAAGAGGCGGCGGGCCCTCCGATTTGAGGGAACTTTGCCTGACTCTGGGAGCCCACATGGTCACACTGGCTGGGAAGGCTGCCAATCCGGCGGCAGCCCGGGCCAGACTGGAGGAACTGCTGCAGAATGGGCAGGCTCTGGCCAAATTCAAAGAAATGGTAGCTGCCCAGGGCGGTGACCCCCGGGTTATCGACCAGCCTGAGCTCCTGCCTCAGGCCCAAAAGGTAATTCCTCTCCTGGCAGAACAGGATGGCTATGTGGCGCGAATCGAAGCCGAGGAGCTAGGGATCGCAGCCACCATGCTGGGGGCTGGCCGGGAGACCAAGGAATCAAAAGTGGATCTGGCCGTTGGTTTGGTAGTTAACAAGAAAGTAGGAGAGGCGGTGGCGGCTGGCGAACCACTGGTTTGGCTCCATGTCAACGAGGAACGGCGGCTGGCGGAAGTAATGGCTAAAGTAAAAGCCGCTTTTACCATCAGCTGTCAGCAGCCGGCACCGGCGACCTTGATCTATGGGGAAGTAGTTTAGTTGAGGTTCGAGGGTGGAAGTTTGAAGTTGGATTAGGGACCATGGTGTTAGCCATGGTCTTTTTTTTGAATTACCCCAGGCGGATTACCGGGGTGGTTTCTTTTTGTCTGACCAGCGGTGTTACTGTTCGGTGTACTTAAATGACCATTCAGTCAGAAGATTTATCCTTTTGGAAAAAAATATAGTGTAAAAAATTCAGATAAGTATAATTGTTCTTAGATATATATGAATGAAGATTCATTCCGAGGAAGCCGGGAGAAATAGCGTTAGGGAGGTTGAGAAGATGTTAAGCGTACTGAATTTAAACAAAAAATTATTTTTCTGGTCCCTGGGACTGACACTGGGCAGTCTGTTTTCCGTACTGGTAACTCTGGCCAATACAGGTAATCTCTTTGCTGCCATGCCACTGGCAGGAGTGGGTGGGTTTGTAATTGAAGCTGATAAAATCACGGGTACCAATTTTGAACTGATTCCTTCAGTTGCCGATACCAATTTGTCCAATAAGGAACAGGAAAGCTGGACAGCTTTTCCCCAGTCCCAGACTACCATGGATACTGTGAGTATCTGGGGCCTGCGCCTTTACAAGAATATAGATTTGTCGCATCTGGGTTTTCCGGTGGCCAATTATGTCCAGGTATTAGTGGAAGCCAATACAACTGAAAGTAAATATGTCAGCGGTACCCAGCTGTTGATGAATGCCGATTATATTGAAGCGGAACAAATTGATTTCGGAGATCTGCAGATGGACGAGAATATGAGGACTGACCACCCCAACCTGGTAACCGGAGATGACCAAAAAGCTGATATAGGTATGAAAGCCAGTTCTGTTACCCTGACCAGGGCTAAAATCAATGCCCACTATATGTCCACCAAAACCATGAGCATTCCCGGCATGAAGCTGACTTTGCATCTCTACGACAGCAATAACAGGGAAGTAGCGCCAGCCAATATCATGCATAGCAGCCCCTGGAATAACTGATTTAAGGAAGGCCCGGCTTCCTTATTTTTTTCCTGGAGGGATGAGAATGAAAATTAAAATGCAGGCAATTATACTGGGCGGCTTGCTTGGGGCTTTTGCAGGCGGGGTGTGGTGGCAATTGGGCCTGGTTTCGGCCCTCATTGGTGCCATGGCTGGAATAGGAACAATGATGATTCTGGTCAGGTATTTTCCTCATAAACAGATTGCCTACGGTGTCGAAGGGGCCATTACTCTGGGGTTGATCGGAGGGGCTTTGATGCCCCAAAATTATATATATGCAGGGATAGCTCTTGGTATGACAGCTGGCAGCTGGCTATACAGCGGAATTTTTTCCTGCTGGCTTAACAGGATGCAATTGAAAGGCTGGTATATGGAGTTGCCTGGAAAAATGCTCTGGCGTCCCTTGCTGGCTGCAATAAGTGTAATGATAACGGAAATTGCTTTTAACCCCTGGCTGGCATGGCCTGTGGCTATTCTTGCTACTACCTCCTGGGGCTTTATCCTGGTGCAAAATCGGAAACGTCCTGTTTTGGGGGCAGTATTAACTCTTTTAGGGAGCATTTTAGTTATCTGGTTTGGGATTGATATTGCTCCGGTCCTTTTTTTGCCAGGGAGCGGGCTTTACTGGGCCGGAATGGTTCTGGGGCTGGGATTGCTGGCCTTATCATTACTGGCTCTGTTTTTCCCCCGCTGGCATCTGGGTTTAGGGGTTACCATCCTGATTCTGTCAATTCTCTCGTATGTTGGAGCTGCCGGTGGATTAGTGCTGGGAGGGTTGCTGTCTCTTCTGGGCGGATGTTTGATCCTGGCCTGGGCCGGTCAAAAAATTGAAAAAAATAATGTTAATTTAGCTCAATGACGGCAGGAATTTTCCTTTTCCTGCCGAATATATTTTTATCCAACAGTGGAGGCGAGAAGATGGAGGTTCGTTGGAAAGCGTGGCTGGTATATGATGATAAGGCAGTGGGTGGGAGCGGATTGTGTGCACTGCTTAAAGCTATACAGCAGTATGGTTCTCTGAACCAGGCTGCACAGAAATTGGGTATATCATACCGCCAGGCCTGGGGCCGGCTGCGCAAAGCTGAAGCTGTTTTACAGCGGGAACTGGTTTACAAGCAAACTGGAGGAGAAAATGGAGGGGGAATGAGTCTGACTGGAGATGGGGAGCGACTTTTACTGTTTTTTGAACAAATGACAGCAGAGATAAATGCGGTTGTCAGTTACTGGCAACAAAGAAAGCCATTTTAATTTTTTTATCTGCGTTATGTACATTTTAACAGAACGAGGGAGGAAGTTGTTTTATGAAAAGAACTGCTATCTTATTTACAGTTATCATGCTTTTTATCGCCAGTTTAACTGGTTGCGGTTCCCAGCAGGAAAAGGCTAAAAATACAATAGCAGAAAAAAGTAACAAAGATGTGATCCTGGCTACTACCACCAGCACCCAGGATTCAGGTTTGCTGGATGTGTTGATACCTGCTTTTGAAAAAGAAACTGGATATAATGTCAAAACAATTGCGGTAGGAACTGGTCAGGCTCTGGCTATGGGAGAAAGAGGAGAAGCTGATGTCCTGTTGACTCACGCACCGGCATCTGAACAAAAGCTGGTGGATAAAGGGATTGTGACTGACTACTCTCTGGTAATGCACAATGACTTTATCCTGGTTGGCCCAGCAGAGGACCCAGCCAGAGTTAAAGGAAAAGAAATAAAAGAGGCACTCAAAGCTATCTCTCAGCAGCAGGCTCTATTCTTATCCCGGGGGGATAATTCCGGTACCCACAAGTTTGAACAAAAAATATGGGAAAAGGTAGGAATAAAACCTGCCGGCAAATGGTATCAGTCTACTGGCAGCGGGATGGGACAAACCCTGAGTGTGGCTGCAGAAAAACGGGGTTATACAATTACAGACCGGGGCACTTACCTGGCCTTAAAAGACAAGTTGAATTTGGAGATTTTGGTCCAGGGCAGTAATGAGTTAAAGAATATCTACCATGTCATGGCAGTAAATCCTGACAAATATCCCAAAGTTAATGCTAAAGGAGCTCGAGCTTTTATCGCCTTTTTACTTAAACCGGACACCCAGAAGTTGATCGGCCAGTTTGGGGTGGATAAATATGGCCAGCCCCTGTTTTATCCTGATGCTATAAAACAGTAACAAAGTAGGTGCAAGGGATGGAATTGATCTGGGAAGGGATGGTTCAGGCGCTGAAATTATTGTTCCAGGGGGACCGGGAAACCTGGGCCATTATTGCCCTTTCTTTGCGGGTTTCAGGTACAGCTACTATCTTAAGTCTTGTCATAGGGATTCCCCTGGGTGTGTACCTGGCTTTAGGGGATTTTCGGGGGCGGCGCTTGCTGGTGACTCTGGTTAACAGCGGTATGGGTATGCCGCCGGTGGTAGCTGGTCTGCTGGTGACCATTTTGCTCTGGCGTAATGGGCCCCTGGGTTTCTTTCATCTTCTCTATACCCCTGCCGCCATGATTATCGCTCAGACTTTGATTGCTGCTCCTATCATTGTGGGGTTGACTATGGCCGCCATTCAACAGATTAACCCCAAATTGGTCTGGCAGCTGCAATCTTTAGGGGCGAGTCCTTTACATATTATCGGGATCCTGTTAAAGGAGGCCCGTTATTCCCTGCTGGCAGCAGTGATGGCAGGATTTGGGGCAGTGGTTTCGGAAGTAGGTGCTTCCATGATGGTAGGGGGCAATATCCAGGGGGAAACCCGGGTTTTAACCACAGCAACAGTAATGGAAGTAAGTAAAGGCAATTTTGGCCTGGCCATGGCTTTGAGTTTTGTTCTGCTATTTTTAAGTTATGGAGTAACCTATCTGCTCACCCTGTTGCAGCAAAGGAGAGGTTGAAATGGGCTGGCCGCTGTTACTGGAAAATCTACAGGTAAAGCGCGGGGGTAAGCTGGTACTTGCCGTGCCGCGCTTAGAGCTTGGAGCCGGGGAAATCATGGCGGTGCTGGGTCCCAATGGGGCAGGCAAAAGTACATTGCTGCTGACAGTGGCCGGGATCCTCTGTCCCAGCCAGGGCAGCATTCGCGCCGGGGAAATGGTCTGGGGCCCGGGCCGGGACCCTTATCAATGGCGCCAGGCGGTAACCCTGGTTTTTCAGGAGGCATTGCTGGTCAGTGGAACCGTACTGGATAATGTCACCCTGGGGCTGAAATTTCGTGGCCTATCTGCCCGGGAGCGGGAACAGCTGGCCGGGCCCTGGCTGGAACGGCTGGGCTTGACGGAGCTGGCCCGGCGCCGAGTTCAAGATTTAAGTGGAGGGGAAGCTCAGCGGGTAGCCCTGGCCCGTGCCCTGGTTCTTAAGCCCCAGGTGCTCTTGCTGGATGAACCTTTTGCCGCTGTGGATGCACCTACCCGTAGCCGTCTCCTGCGGGAATTGCGTCTGTTATTGAAAGAAACGGGCATCACCACCCTGTTCATTACCCATGACTTTCGGGAATTGCCGTTACTGGCTGACCGGGGGCTGGTACTGTTGCAGGGGCAAATGGCTCAGGTGGGAACGGTACGGGAACTGGCCGAACGGCCGGCTAGTGAGGCGATAGCTCGTTTTTTTGGGGTGGAAAATCTCTGGCCTACCGGAGGGAGTCTGCCGGGTTTAAAGGAACTGCCGCCCGGTCTGGGGGCTATTCCGGCCCGGTGCGTGCGAATCCTCGGCGCCAAACCGGCTGTAGCCGGTGAGAGCTGGCTTTGGCCTGGGAAGGTAAAATATGTGGAAGAACACTGGGATGGGGTTTACTATTGTCTCCTTTGTGAAGGACTGGAAGTTTGGGGCTGGGCAGATAACCAGCTGCGGCTGCAATTAGGGGAACAGGCCTGGGCAGTAATCAATAAAAAACAGTTACATTATATTGAAACCCGGAATAGCCTAAATTTTTTGTCAGATCAAGAAGGACTTCCGGGTTAGTTGGCGAATATATTATAAATGGAGACCTGCCTTGAAACTGAATATACGGGGGAGGAAGAGGTCGGGAGAGACCCTTAAAGGGCGCCGAAGGAGCAAGATGGGCGGTTGGCGGCCGCAGATCAAAACTCTCAGGCAAAAGAACTGACTTCAGACCCCACTCTGGAGAGCTTTCGGGTAGACTGCCAGGTTGCCCGAAACACCCAAGGGGAAGCCCGTAACTATTGCGGGTAATCTCTCAGGTAACCAGGACAGAGAAAAGCCAAAAAGGCTTGTCTCTGTCCTTTTTATTTGTCCCCATTGGCACATACTAATGTTAAGGAGGTGTTCCTGTTGGCAGAATTGAAACGCACTCCCCTTTATGAGTTGCATATAGCCGCCGGAGCGAAGATGGTGGATTTTGGGGGCTGGGAAATGCCGGTTCAGTACAGTGGCATTATCGATGAACACCAGACCGTCCGCCAGGCAGCAGGTCTCTTTGATGTCTCCCACATGGGGGAAATTACCGTTAAAGGCCCCGGGGCCCTGGCCTTTCTGGAAAAGTTGCTGCCCAACCAGGTGGCCAGGTTAGCAAAAGGGCAAATCCTCTATTCTCCCATGTGCTATGAACACGGTGGCACGGTGGATGACCTGCTGGTATACAAGGAGGATGAGGAGGAATATCTCCTTGTAGTCAATGCCGGCAATACTGATAAGGATTATGAATGGATCAAGCAGCTGGCCCCGGCAGGAGTGGAGGTGGAAAACATTTCCCATACTGTGGCCCAGCTGGCCATTCAGGGACCTCAGGCTACTGCGATCCTTAAGCCCCTTACTCCCGTTCAGTTAGATGCTATTCGCTACTACTGGTTCACCCGAGGTGAGGTTGCGGGCATACCCTGTATTATCTCCCGCACCGGCTACACCGGGGAGGATGGCTGGGAACTTTATTGTTCACCGGACCAGGCCAGGCAGCTCTGGCAAACCCTGCTTACGGCTGGACAGGATAAGGGTATTAAGCCTATCGGTTTGGGGGCCCGGGATACCCTGCGCTTTGAGGCTGCTATGCCTCTATATGGCCATGAACTGAGCGAAGATATTACACCCCTGGAAGCTGGCCTGAAGAGATTCATCGCCCTTGATAAACCGGAAGATTTCATCGGCAAGCCTGCTCTTACGGCCCAGGCTGAAGCAGGACTGAAGCGCAAGCTGGTAGGTCTGGAAATGGTAGAGCGGGGCATTGCCCGGCAGGGTTACCTGGTAGTCAACCAGGGACAGGAAATCGGGGTAGTAACCTCTGGAACCATGGCACCTACCCTGGGCAAGAATCTGGCCATGGCTCTGGTGGCTATAGAAGTAGCTCAACCTGGCCAGGAAGTGGCTGTATTAATTCGTAACAAGGAAGTAAAGGCAAAAATAACTAATTTGCCTTTTTATAAAAGAGGGAGGTAATTGAGTATGAGTAAGGTACTGGCAGACTTAAAGTATACCAAAGAACATGAATGGGTAAAAATCGAAGGCAATATTGCTACTATCGGCATTACAGATCACGCTCAGGAAGCCCTTGGCGACGTAGTTTTTGTAGATTTGCCGCCGGTAGGTACAGAAATCAGTGCTGGAGAAAGCTTCGGTACTGTGGAATCAGTAAAAGCCGTTTCAGATATTTATGCTCCTGTAACAGGCAAAGTGATAGAAGTAAACCAGGAGCTTATCGACGCCCCTGAAAAAATCAATGAAGATGCCTATGCTGCCTGGATGGTCAAGGTGGAAATCAGCGAAGAACCGGCGGATTTGCTGACTGCTGACGAATACGAAGAATTGCTGGCCAACGAATAAGAGCGAGGGGGCATAACCGCATGTATATACCGCATACCGAGGCTGAGCGGCGGGAAATGCTGGCCGCTATGGGAGTGAACAGTATTGAGGACTTGTTTGCTGACATTCCGGCGGAAGTGAAAATGCAGCGGCCATTACAGATTCCCGGGTTTAAGAACGAGATGGAAGTAGCTGCCCATTTGCGGGAACTGGCTGCCAAAAACGCCAGCCTGCAGGAATATGTATCCTTCCTGGGGGCAGGGGTTTATGACCATCATATTCCCAGTGCCGTAGATCATATTCTCCTGCGTTCCGAGTTTTACACAGCCTATACTCCCTATCAGCCGGAAATAAGCCAGGGGACGCTGACTGCGATTTTTGAATTCCAGACCCTGATCTGCCAGTTGACTGGCATGGATGTGGCCAATGCTTCTATGTATGATGGGGCTACAGCCATGGCGGAAGCGGCCCTGATGGGCTGTGCAGCCACCCGCCGGCCGCGGATTCTGATTTCCACTGCCGTTCATCCTGAATACCGGGCCGTGGTGAAGACCTATGCCCGGGGCCAGGGGCTGGAAGTGGTGGAAATCCCCTATGAAGACGGAGTAACCTCTGAAGCTGCGTTACAGGAACAACTGGATACATTGGCTGGGGTGGTGATTATCCAGCAACCTAACTTCTTTGGCTGTCTGGAGCAGGGCGAGAGGATTGGTGAGATGGCCAAACAGGCTGGGGCCAAATTTGTGGTTATCGCTGACCCCATTTCCCTGGGACTTTTGACTCCTCCTGGTGAATATGGTGCGGATATCGTGGTTGGTGATGGCCAGCCCTGGGGCAATCCTCCCAGTTTTGGCGGACCTTCTTTTGGCTTTATGGCTGTGAAAGAGGAGATGGTAAGACGGATGCCGGGCCGAATTGTCGGACAGACCGTTGACAATCGGGGCCAGCGGGCTTTTGTTCTCACCCTGCAGGCCCGGGAACAACATATTCGCCGGGAAAAAGCTACCTCCAACATTTGTTCCAACCAGGCTCTCTGTGCGCTGGCTGCCACTATTCACCTGAGTTTGCTGGGCAAGCAGGGGGTTAGGAAAGTTGCCGAATTGAATGTGCAAAAGGCCCACTATCTCTTTGAGGAAATGAAAAAACTTCCCGGCTTTGCACCAGCCTTTACAGCACCCTTTTTCCGGGAATTTGCTATCAAGACTCCTCAATCGCCCCGGCGGATCAATGAAAAGTTGCTGGCCCACAAGTTTATTGGCGGTTTGGATCTGGAGCGGGTTTATCCCGAACTGACCAGTACCCAGCTGTGGACAGCCACTGAAAAACGAACCAGGCAGGAAATAGACCGTCTGATCGCAGTGCTGGGGGAGGTGAAGTAAGATGGCCAAACTCATTTTTGAGCTCAGCCGCCCTGGTTGTGTTGGTCATCCCCTGCCGGATTGTGATGTACCTGCCCGGGAGCTGGCTGAACTGTTACCGGGAGTGGAATTAAGAGAAGAAGTAAAGGGCTTGCCGGAAGTGAGTGAAGTGGAAGTCATTCGCCATTTCACCGAGCTTTCCCGTCTCAATCACGGGGTGGATTCCGGTTTTTATCCCCTGGGCTCCTGTACGATGAAATATAATCCTAAAATCAATGAAAATACCGCTCGCTTACCCGGTTTTGCCTGGCTGCATCCCTATCAGCCGGAGGAGTCGATCCAGGGGGCTCTGGAGTTGCTGTACCAGACCCAGGAGTATCTGGCGGAAATCGCCGGTTTGCCGGCAGTGACCCTGCAACCGGCAGCGGGGGCGCACGGGGAATATACCGGGATGATGATCATCCGGGCCTACCATGAGAGCCGGGGGGATAAACGCACCAGGGTGATTGTTCCTGACTCCGCCCATGGCACCAACCCGGCTACTGCCGCCATTTGCGGCTATTCAGTGGTAGCGGTGAAATCCGATGAGCGGGGCTGTGTGGATGTGGAAGCCCTGAAAAAGGTGATGGATGAGCATGTCGCTGCCTTAATGCTGACCAACCCCAACACTCTGGGTTTGTTTGAAGAAAACATCCGGGAAATTGCGGAAATCGTGCATAGCAAAGGCGGTTTGCTCTACTATGATGGGGCCAATGCCAATGCCATTATGGGAATTGCTCGGCCGGGAGATATGGGCTTTGATGTAATGCACTTTAACCTGCATAAGACCTTTTCCACTCCCCACGGGGGCGGCGGCCCTGGTTCCGGTCCGGTAGCAGTGCGGGATTTCCTGGCACCTTTCCTGCCTGTACCGGTTGTAGTGAAAGGCGAGGATGGTTACCGCCTGGATTATGATCGGCCCCAGTCCATTGGTAAGGTGCGTTCCTTCTATGGCAACTTCGGGGTGGCAGTTAAGGCCTATACTTACATGCGGGCTCTGGGCGGAGAAGGCCTGAAGGCTGTCAGCGAAAATGCTGTACTTAATGCCAACTACTTGCTCAGTCAGTTGAAACAGCATTATTATCTTCCTGTTGACAGGATTTGCAAACACGAATTTGTGCTCAATTCCAAAAAGCAAAAACCTTATGGTGTCAGAACTATGGATATAGCCAAACGGTTACTGGACTATGGCTATCATCCGCCTACGGTCTACTTCCCGCTGATCGTGGAGGAAGCCCTGATGATCGAACCCACAGAAACGGAGTCCAAACAGACTCTGGATGAATTTATTGCCAGTATGATCAAAATCGCCCGGGAAGCGGAGGAAAATCCGGAGCTGCTGACATCAGCTCCCCATACTACCCCCATTGGTCGGGTAGATGAAGCCCGGGCGGCCAGACAGCCTGTATTGAAATGGGATGGTCAATAATGGAAAAGAAATTACAAACGGCCTGGCAAGTGCGCCAGGCCCATTTTCCCCCCAGAATTTATTTTGACCGCCCCCATGCAACCAAAGGGGTAAGTGTGACCGGCAAGGAATGTGCCCTGAATTGCAGTCATTGCGGTGGGCATTATCTGGAAAAGATGGCTGCTTTGAAACCAGAAATCTTAGGGCAAGCTAAAAGCTATCTGATTAGCGGCGGCTGTGATGGTCAGGGCCGGGTCCCCTGGTTCCGCCAGCTGGATCTACTGCTCCAGGCCAAAGGAAAGAGCCGCTACAACATGCATGTGGGATTGGTGAATGAGGAGGAAATTCCAGCTCTGGCCCGGATTGCTGATGTGGTTTCCTTTGATTTTGTTGCTGATGATGCTACCATCCGCGAAGCCCTGGGCCTGGAAAAAACGGTGGAAGATTATGTCCGGGTCTATCAGGCTCTCAGGCAAAAGGTCAGAGTTTTGCCCCATATTTGTATCGGTTTGCGCGGAGGAGAGGAAAGCGGGGAAGAAAGAGCGCTGGATTTGCTGGCCGAGCTGGGGACCGAGGGACTGGTTTTTATAGTCTTTACCCCGACTCCCGGCACCCGCTATGCCGATCGTCAGCCGCCGCCCTTAGAACGAGTGGTGGATTTGCTGAGCGAGGCCCGTTTGCGTTTTCCTAATTTGCCCATTCACCTGGGGTGTATGCGGCCCAAAGGCAAATATCGGGCCCGGCTGGACGAACTGGCCATCAGGGCCGGGATCAACCGGCTGGTGCAGCCCACCCCGGGAGCTGTTCAGCTGGCGCAAACCCTGGGACTGGAGATAGTCTACGGGGAGGAGTGTTGTGTACTATGATCAAGGTTTCAGCGGGTACAGCCCATGTACTGGGGCTAAAACAGCTTAAAACCGATGCCCCTCCCACCACCGCCTATTTGATGGCGGGGGAAAAGTGCAGTCGTTCCTGTGGCTTCTGTCCTCAAGGCCGGGACAGCCAGAGCCGTTCTGATCTCCTCTCCCGGGTGACCTGGCCGGGTTTTCAGATGCAGGAAGTGGTGCCCCGGATTGCTGCAGCTTTTCAGTCCGGGGAGATCAAACGCACCTGTTTGCAAGTGGTTAACAGCCGGGAGGCCTGGCTACATACCCGGGAGATGATTGCAGAACTGACACGGCAAACCGATGTGCCCATTTGCCTTTCCTGCACTCGCATGGATATGGCTCGGCTGGAGGAAATGCTGGCTGCGGGTGTAGAACGGATTGGATTACCTCTGGATGTAGCTAATCCTGAACTATATAGCCAGATCAAGGGCGGTTCCTGGAGTGAACAGCTGGCTTTTATCGAAGCTGCCGCCCGAACTTTTCCGGGGCGAATTAGCACTCATCTCATCGTTGGCCTGGGAGAGCGGGAAGAAGAAATTTGCCAGCTGCTGCAGCGTTTTACCGACCAGGGAATAACAGTGGCTCTTTTTGCCTTTACCCCTGTGCCGGGTACAGCTCTGGCAGACCGGCCGCCACCACCGCTGGCCCAGTATCGCCGCATCCAGGCTGCCCACTGGTTAATCAAAAACAAACTGGTCAGGGTAGAACAAATGATTTTTACTGCCAGTGGTCGCCTGGTTTATCTGGGAGCCAGGGAGCAGTTACGGCAATGGCTGGCCTGTGGCAGGGCATTCCAGACCAGTGGCTGTCCAGATTGCAACCGGCCCTATTATAATGAGAAACCAGGGGGTATTATGTATAATTATCCCCGGCCGCTGACTGAAGCAGAGAGAGAGCAGGAACTGGCTTTCCTTTTCAGCAGTCTGAAAACTGAGCCGAAGGAGGAGGAACAGTGCAGTGGCGCTTGATTGATAGTGGCAGCATGGACCCTTACTGGAATATGGCCGTGGATGAAGCCATTCTGGAAGCAGTAGCTGCTGGCCAGGTTCCTCCTACCCTGCGCTTTTATGCCTGGCAGCCTCCCGGGCTGTCCCTGGGGTATTTTCAGCGGCTGCAACAGGAAGTGGACCTGGTTGCCTGTCAGCGGCTGGGAGTAAAAGTAGTGCGCCGCCTGACTGGAGGCAGAGCGGTTCTTCATGAACATGAGCTGACCTATAGCCTGATAGCCCCGCAGGACCATCCGGCGGTTAGCGGTTCAGTGCTGGAATCATATTTAAAGATTTCCCGGGGTCTGCTGACAGGTTTAAAAAATCTGGGGATCGATGCATGTCTGGCAGAAGGTAAAAGCGGAACAGAACCGGCTTCTTCAGCCTGTTTTGATGCTCCTTCCCGGTATGAACTGACGGTAGAGGGCAAAAAATTAGTGGGCAGTGCCCAGACCCGCAAACAGGGAGTGGTTTTGCAGCACGGTTCCATCCTGGTGCGGCTGGAGACGGAGAAACTTTTCGCCTGTCTCCGCTTTCCCAGCGAAGAAATGCGGAGGCGGCTGCTCAGTAATTTTCACCAGCGGGCTATCACTATTGGTGCGATTCTGGGACGGGAACCGGAATATGAGGAACTGGTAACTGCCTTTACAGCTGGCTTTAGCCAGGGCCTGGGTATAGAACTGCAAACGGGTTTGCTTACAGAGCAGGAAAAGGCACAGGCAGCAATGCTGGTAGCGGAAAAATACAGCCAGGAAAGCTGGAACAATTTACGATAACTAATTTTTATTTTTATCATAAGTAATAATTGGGTATAATATGAGCGGGGAGAAGGGGGCTGGGTCCCTCCACGGACTGCAAATCCGCTCGGCCTGGACGTAACCCGTCCGGGGGTTGGTTCGATTCCAACTCTCCCCTCCATACCGGTACTGTTACCGGTATTTTTTTTAACTTGATTATAACAAAAAGTTATTAGCCAGATAATAATAAGTTATTGTATAATTTAACAGAGTATTGTTGATAAGGGGATGGAATAATGGGGAAAACTGGAGTGTTTGTCTGCTGGTGTGGGTCCAATATCGGTGGTGTTGTGAATGTACCGCAAGTGGTGGAAGCTGTACGTTCATTGCCAGGAGTAGTGCTGGCAACAGATCACAAGTATACTTGCTCTGAACCAGGGCAACAGATGATCATTTCGGCTATCCAGGAGCATGGTTTGGAACGGGTGGTAGTTGCTTCCTGCTCTCCACGCATGCACGAGCTTACCTTCCGTAAAACCCTGAAGCGAGCTGGTTTGAATCCATATATGCTGGAAATGGCTAATTTGCGCGAACATTGTTCCTGGATTCATTCTCATCTACCCCAGCTGGCCACAGAAAAGGCTATTGCCCTGGTCAAAAAAGCCATTGCCAAAGTTAGTCGGGCCAAACCGTTGTTTGAAGATTTTTTGCCTATAAATAAAAGAGCACTGGTGATAGGGGGCGGAATAGCCGGGTTGCAAGCTGCTCTGGATATTGCTGAACATGGCTATGAAGTGGTACTGGTAGAAAAAGAGCCAACCATTGGTGGTAAAATGGCAGCTCTGGATAAAACTTTTCCTACCCTGGACTGTTCAGCCTGTATATGTACACCAAAAATGGTGGAGGCAGCCCAGCATCCAAAGATAAAAATTTATACTCTGGCGGAAGTAGCTAAGGTTGAGGGCTATCTGGGCAATTTTACTGTTACCGTTCACCAGAAACCACGGTATATAGATCTGGCCAGATGTTCCGGGTGCGGCATTTGTGAAAGTAAGTGCCCGAGCAAGGTAGCCAGTGAATTTGAACAGGGCCTGAGCATGCGACCAGCCATTTATAGACCTTTTCCCCAGGCTGTACCCAATAAACCGGTTATCGATGCTAGAAATTGCCGTAAAATTCAGGAAAATAAATGTGGTCTCTGTGCTAAAATTTGTCCCAATGGAGCTATTGATTACACTCAACAGGAGGAATTGATCCAGGAACAGGTAGGAGCGATTGTGGTAGCTACCGGTTATGAGCTTTTTGACTGGACCAGATATGAGGAATATGGCGGGGGTAGATACCGGGATGTCATCAGCGGTTTACAACTGGAACGCCTGTTAAATGCATCCGGACCTACCGGCGGCAAAATCCTGCGGCCTTCTGACGGTAAAGTTCCCCGGAGTGTGGTTCTGGTCAAATGTGTCGGTTCCCGGGACTACCGGAAAGGCAAGAGTTATTGT
The DNA here is from genome assembly GCF_900167165.1 of Carboxydocella sporoproducens DSM 16521. Taxonomy (NCBI): domain Bacteria; kingdom Bacillati; phylum Bacillota; class Clostridia; order Eubacteriales; family Clostridiales Family XVI. Incertae Sedis; genus Carboxydocella; species Carboxydocella thermautotrophica. Next base: position 78,603 of record NZ_FUXM01000007.1, read on the forward strand.
TCCAGAGCCTGTTGCATGTATACTGCCAAACATGCAATGCAAATCAAGGAAAAAATCCCGTCAGCGGAGGTCTATGTCTTTTATATGGATGTGCGAACTGCCGGTAAGATGTATGAGGAATTTTACCTGAGGGCAGTAGAGGAATATGGGGTTAATTACCTGCGTGGCAGAGTCGCCAAAATTTATGAACGAGATAACAGATTGATCGTCTGGGGTGAAGATACCCTCAGCGGGCAGAAGGTAGAAATCGCGGCTGATCTGGTGGTTCTGGCTACCGGAATGGTACCGGCTGCCGGTGCGGAACAGCTGGCCCAGATTTGCAGCTTCGCTGCGGACAGCAATGGCTTTTACATGGAAGCTCACCCCAAATTGAGGCCAGTTGAAACCAATACTGCTGGCATATTTTTAGCCGGTTGCTGTCAGGGGCCCAAAGATATCCCGGACACAGTGGCGCATGCCAGTGCAGCGGCCAGCAAAGTAACAGCCCTCTTTGCCCAGCAACATCTGGTAACCAATCCGATGGTTGCAGAAGTAAATGAGCAGCTTTGTTCAGGATGTATGCATTGTCAAAGCATATGTCCCTATCATGCTTTAGAGTTCAAGGAAAGCCAGGGGCGATGGGTGACTATGGTAAATAAAGGGCTCTGTCAGGGCTGTGGTGCCTGTACCGTTGCCTGTCGTTCCGGGGCGTTGAATCTCAGTGGTTACACCAATGAGCAATTGCTGGCGGAGGTGGTCTGGGCATGTCAGTAAAGGAATGGCAGCCTAAAATCATTGGATTTTGCTGTAACTGGTGTAGTTATGCCGGGGCAGACCTGGCAGGGATTAGCCGCTTGCAACAACCGCCTAATGTCAGGGTCATCCGGGTGCCCTGTTCCGGCAGGGTAAATCCGCAATTTATTCTTAAAGCTTTTCAGCATGGGGCCGATGGGGTACTGGTGGCTGGCTGTCATCCGGGTGACTGTCATTATGCTACTGGTAACTATTTCACGCGCAGAAGATTTTTGATTTTCAAGCGATTACTGGAATATGTAGGCTATGAACCGGGTCGGTTGAGAGCCCGCTGGATATCAGGAGCGGAAGGGCAAAAATTCGCTTCTACTACCCGGGAAATGGTAGAAGAGATTAAACTGCTAGGCCCCAATCGACGATTGAGGTGAAATTCGATGAATTTGGATTATTTAAAAACGCTGGTAGTAGTGGCTGAATGCAGGAATTTAACGGAAGCAGCTGAGAGATTGGGAGTTTCCCAGCCAGCAGTTACCAAACAGATTAAGGTGCTAGAGGAAAGGCTGAATACCAGACTGCTGATCAGGGGCAAAAAAAATCTGGAATTAACAGAAGCCGGTATTTTGCTGGAACTTTATGGACGGGAGTTGCTTCAGCTCTGGGAGAAGGCCCAGCTGGATTTGTGTAAACTCAGCTGCCAGCAGGCAAAACAGAGGCTAAGGATTGCCAGCATGATTAAAGGCCCTTTTCTGACCTGGTTACTGGAAAATTTTAAGAAGATTTATCCACGGGTCCCTGTTGAACAGGTGGAGGGATCCCTGGATTTTCTAACCGCCAGTAAAGATATTCTGGTTATCAGTGCTGAAAGACTGAAGATCCCGGAGTACACAGGCGAAGCAGTTTATCGAGATAAACTAGTTCTGCTGACAGCTAAAAAACATCCCCTTGCCAGTCTAAAAACCATTAATTTTTATGAACTTGCCCGCCAACGGATTTTTACGCTAAAAGCAAGTTATCCTTTTGCTATGGTTGCGGGTAAACATAACATTAATTGCAGTCAGGTCATCACTCTGGACAGTCTGGATGCTGTTTTAACAGCTGCCAGAACAGGACAGGGCGTAGCCCTGGTGCCGAAAAGGGTGACTCTGGCTTATTACCAGGCTAATATGCTGCTGCAAGAGCTTAAGGTTATAGGCTTTCAGGGGGAATACCAGCTCTGGGCAAATTATCCGGAAAGGGAATTTGCAGCAGCAGCTAGCTTCATGGCTTTTTTAAAAAATTCCCTGACTCAGGAAAAAATCGCCGCTTACTTTGCCAGTTCCGACCAGGGCTCAGAACGAATCCAGACCGGGGTCCAGATGCTAACCCGGGAAAAAAGCTCTTCGATATGCTGATTGTGGAGGCGCACACAGCCATTGGAAACGGCCAGGCCGATTGAAGCGGGATTGTTAGTACCATGAATACCGTATTTACCCCGGGGGACGAAATGAAAGGTTAGCCAGCGGCTGCCCAGGATGCCCCCGGGATTGATTATTTTCTCCAGTATACGAAAATTACCCTGCGGGGTCGGAGTCTGGGGTTTGCCGATGGCAATAGGGTAGATGGCCAGGGGCTTGCCATTTTGCAGGAGATAAAGTTTGCGGACAGAGAGGGAGATATAGATACCATTCATATCCCTTCCTCCTCTTGTATCTCTTTAAAATTTATGGCACAATATAGGGGCTAGATGCGAAAATGTTGTTACAAGGAGTGGCAGTTGGTGCGCCATAATGGTTTCTATATCTTTCTTGCCATTTTTTTAAGCATCTATGTTTTGCTTAATTATTACGTTGGCCGGCGGGGCTGGCTGCTGTTCAGTTACTGGTTCCCCTGGCTGGACAGAAAGTTTTACTGGGTTGTTTTCTGGTTACTGGCGCTTGCCTATCTAATTGGAAGACTGGGCAAAAGGTTTTTACCATGGCTGGACAGCTGGGGATTTACTATGCTGGGATCCTGGTGGATGGGAGCATTTTATTATTTACTCCTGAGCTTAATTATTTTTGATCTGATTAAATTTGTACTGGGACGGATGGGTTTATGGCCGAATTCGCTGACACCTATTCTAGGCCTGGGGCTTTTTCTGTTTATTGTCGGGCTGTTAGTCTACGGTTTTTACAATGCCCGCCAGCCAGTGGTGCGTACCTATGCGGTCAATATCAATAAGCCAGGTGGGCAACTGGACAGCTTGAAGGTCGTTATGCTCAGCGACCTGCACCTGGGACGGATCAATCACAAACAGCGTCTGGAACAGGCTGTCCGGCAAATCAATACCATCAAGCCGGACCTGGTGTTACTAGTAGGAGATATTATTGATGAAGATACCGCTCCTTTTATCGAACAAAAGATGGCGGACGCCTTTCGCCAGCTTCATTCCCGCTATGGGGTTTATGCTGTCACCGGTAATCATGAATATATCGGAGGTGAAGCGGAAAGAGCAGTGGCAGCCTTAAGGGAAGCAGGCATTACCGTATTAAGGGATGAGGCTGTATTCGTAGCAAACAGTCTCTACCTGATTGGCCGGGAAGATCAGGTAAAGGAACGATTTACCGGTAAAAAAAGAAAACCCTTAGCGGAAATAATCAAGAACCTGGACCGCCATAAACCCATGCTGCTGATGGACCATCAACCCCGGCAACTGGAGGAAAGTTTAATGGCAGGTATAGACCTGCAGGTCTCCGGACATACCCATCGCGGTCAGCTCTGGCCTAATAATTATTTAACCAGTCGTATCTATGAAGTGGACTGGGGCTATTATCGCAAAGGTTCGTTGCAGGTGGTAGTGTCTTCTGGCTATGGTACCTGGGGGCCACCTTTCCGCATAGGCAATCAGCCGGAAATTGTGGTTTTGCAGCTATCCTTTCAGAAATAAAAAAGGCTTGCTCCGTTAGGCGAGCAAGCCTTTTTTGATGACCAGGGGCAGTCCTCCCAGTTTATAGAGGTAGCGGATAGCTACTGCTTCTTTCAGAATATGACCGATCAGGCCAGTGGCCCGGTATTTTTTGACCTTACCCACAGCATAACGGCGTCCCAGGGACGCTACCACTCCCCGATGAATAAATCGGAAGGGAGTAAGGGGTTGCCCTGTCAGCAAGTTAACCAGGTTTTCCCCTACATGCTCAGCTTGCTGTAAAGCGACCTGAGCAGTAGGGGGGAGAGGTTTTCCTTCCGGACCGAATGGCAAAGAACAGTCACCGATGACGAAAATGTTTTCCCAGCCCTGGGCCCGGTTAAATGCATCCACAGGGGTACGGCCTCGCTGAACAGGGAAGCCGCTCGCTTCGACGACACGATTGCCCCGGACGCCGCCGGTCCAGATGATGGTACCGGTGTGGATTTGCCGGCCTGATTTAAGACAAACCAGCTCGGATTCCACGTGATGAATGGGGTCCTGGGTTATAAGTTCGATGCCTTTGGCGGCCATAATTTGAGCTGCCTGTTCACAGAGGAAGGCATCATTGCCCGGCAAAACACAGGGAGCAGCTTCGATATTAATGATTTTGGTTTTTTCGACCGGGATATCATAGCGACGGGCCAGTTCCGGCAACCAGTCGGCCAGCTCAGTAGCCAGTTCTACCCCGGTAAACCCGGCGCCACCGATGACGAAGGTCAGCAGGTGTTTTTGTTCTGGCTCAGCTTTGTAGCGGGCCAGGGCGTTGGCAATGTGAGTATGGATCAAGCGGGCCCCATTTAAACTGTGCAAGGTCAGGGCATGGTCAGCCAGGCCGGGAATGCCGAAATACTCTGGCTCACTGCCCAGAGCGATAATCAGATAATCATAGCTGAGGACAGTGCCATCACTCAGGTGTACTTGCTGGCGTTCCCGATCTATGCTGGAGACAATCCCCTTGTGAAACCGGACCCGGTTTAAATCCAGCACTTCTGCGATTTCTACCCGCACATCTTCAAAATCATTGCGTCCGGCGGCGGGTTCATGGATTTGCGCCAGAAACTGATGGTAAGAGTGTTTATTGACCAGGATTATTTCCGCCTGTTCGGGGGGCAGTTTTTTGGAGAGCTTTTTGGCGCAAATCATGCCTGCATAGCCTGCGCCCAAAATCAGAATACGGGGTTTTGTTTGCATAGTCATTGCCAGACTCCTTTCCGATATGTGAAAGTGTGTACTTGCATTAGTTGTTGCTAACAATTATAACCCCACTATTCCTATTTGGCAAGTATATTTTTAACAAAAACGGGGCCAGTCCTTGAAGACCGGCTGATAGCCTTTACTTAACAACATCCTTTTTATTTCTTCTACAGGTCTTTCATCAGCAACACTGAACTGTCCAGCGCTGGCATCGGCTTCAACGGCATAACCCCCAACAGTGGTTTTGGAACCGGCGGACATAGAAGTGATACCTAGAGGCACCAGGTGATCCCGCAATTCTGCTCGCTCTCGGGTGGAGAGGGTTAGGCCAGCCTGGGGCAGAAAAAGACGAAAAGCCAGGATTATTTGGACTAATTCCCGGTCACTGACCGGATAGGGGGGCTGACTGCCTGGCAGTGGTCTTAACCTGGGAACTGAAAGAGCGATTTCCACTTCCGGGTATTTTTTTTGCAAGTAATAGGCATGCAGTCCAGCCAGAAAGGCTTCCATCCGCCATGGTCCCAGGCCCAGCAGAGCACCCAGGTTGACCCGGCGCATGCCCGCCCGGCAAGCTCGTTCCGGTGCGTCCAGCCGGAAATGGTAATCCTTTTTGGGCCCGGCCAGATGATAGCGGGCATAAAGCTCAGGATCATATACTTCCTGATAGATGGTCAAACTGTCTGCCCCGGCTGTTACCATCTGCCGGTATTCCGCCTCGGTCAGAGGGTAAACTTCCAGTCCCAGAGAGGAGAAATAGGGTTTTAGTATGTTAATACATTCAGCCAGATACTCCAGACTGGCATGACGGCGCGATTCGCCGGTTAGCAGCAGGAGATGGCGAAATCCGGCGGCAGCCAGAGTTTGCCCCTCTTGCCAGACCTCTTCCCTGGTCAGAGTACGTCGGGGCAGGGATTGACCGGCATGAAAATGGCAATAAGTGCATTTGTTAACACAGTAATTGCTGAGATAGAGGGGTGTATATAAAAGGATATTACGACCAAAATGTTTCATGGTCAGGGCATGGGCCCGCTGGGCCATTTCTTCCAGTAGTCCGCCGGCAGCGGGGGAGAGCAGGAGCAAAAACTCCAGGGGATGGAGGGAGTTTTTGCCCAGCAAGGCCCTGATTTGTTCCGGACGGGCAGTTGTCAGCCGTTCTTCCAGATTGGCGGCGGTATAGGTTTGAGCATAATCGAAAAAACTCATTTTTATTCACCTCAATCCAGGAAACCGGTCAGGGGGGAGCTGGCCCGGGCCAGGCTGGATTCCGGACCCAGTCCGGCCAGATAAGCTGTTCGTCCCGCTTCTACCGCCTGCCGGAAGGCAGCAGCCATTGCCACCGGGTCCCGGGCAGTGGCTATGGCAGTATTGAGCAGGACGGCAGCGGCGCCCATTTCCAGGGCTTCAGCAGCATGGGAGGGACGGCCGATCCCGGCATCCACAATCACTGGAACCTGGCACTCCTCGATCATAATGCCAATCAGCTCTCTGGTTTTCAGGCCCCGGTTAGTACCAATAGGGGCACCCAGGGGCATGACAGCGGCAGCTCCGGCTGCTTCCATGGCTTTGGCCATCATCAGGTCAGGAGACATATAGGGCAGAACGGTAAAGCCTTCTTTGGCCAGAATTTCCGTCGCTTTTAAAGTTTCGTAATTATCAGGCAACAAATATTTCTGGTCGGGGATTACTTCAATTTTAATCCAGTCACCGCAACCAGCTGCACGGGCCAGACGGGCCAGGCGCACCGCTTCCTCGGCATTACGGGCTCCGGAAGTATTGGGCATAAGGATAATGTCTTTGGGAAGATAATCCAGGATATTATCTTCCGGGTGGGTAAAGTCCACCCGCCGCAGAGCTACGGTAACAACCTGAGCCCCGGCAGCGGCAATTACTTCCGGCATGAGGGTATGGGGCAATTTGCCACTGCCGATAAAGAGCCGGCTATTGAGAGTATAGCGACCGATTTGCAACTGATCAGCCATAGTCTTAACCTCCTCCTAAAAATTTCACGATTTCCACCTGATCGCCCGGATTTAATGCCACTTCTGCGAAGCGGTTGCGGTCGATAATTTCCCGATTTACTTCCACAACCACCAGCTGGGGATTGAGGTTTTTGCTGGCCAGTAAGGCGGCGATAGTAGTGCCCGCTTCAATCGAAGTCGGTTGGCCGTTCAGGAGAATTTCCACCATAAAACCTACCTCCTTTGACAGATGCATTCAGGCTTAACGGCAAAGGGCAGGGTGCGGGCCGTCATGTCGAGGCCATCAAAAATGAACAAACGTCCGGTCAAGAGCTGGCCGGCACCCAGCAAAAACTTTATCGCTTCCTGGGCCTGGATGGTTCCCAGGGTACCGGCGACGGCACCCAGAATTCCCACCGTTTTGCTGGTGGGAGTAATTTCCGGCGGGGGAGCCGCCTGGAAGAAGCAACGCAGACAAGGAGTCTGGCCGCCTGGCACCCAGGTCAGAGTTTGCCCTTCCCAGGCCAGGACACCGGCGTGGGAAAAGGGGATTCCCGCCTGAACACAGAGGTCATTGATCAGGAATTTGGTATCGAAGTTATCACTGGCATCAATAACAAAATCATATTGGTACTCCCGGACCAGGGTCAACAGATTATCAGCGGTAATGCGCTCCTGGTGCAGGTTAACCTGTAAATCGGGATAAAAGTCCTGCAGAGTGCGGGCGGCCGAGGTGGTCTTGGGCCAACCCAGGCGGTGACTGCCATGTAAAATCTGACGATTGAGGTTGGAGTCTTCAACCCGATCATTATCGGCCAGCCCCAGGGTGCCGACACCGGCAGCAGCCAGGTAATAGGTAACGGCCGAGCCCAGGCCCCCGCAACCGATAACCAGCACCCGACCCTGTTTTAATTTGGCCTGCCCTTCCGGGCCGATTTCCGGCATCACCAGCTGGCGTTCAAAACGTGAGCTATTCATGCCTTTCTACCTCCGGCCACGAAATTTTTCAGCTCCCGGGCGGCAGCTGTTACATCAGGGGCGGCTACCACAGCGGATATGACAGCTACATTGCGGGCACCGGCAGCCAGTACTTGCTGGATATTACCGGCATTAATACCCCCGATGGCAACAAAGGGGACAGATAATTCCCGGGCTACACGCTGTACCAGGCTCAGGCCTACAGGTTTTTCCGCATCGGGTTTGGAACTGGTGGGGAAAACGGGTCCAACCCCGATATAGTCTACCGGCAGTTTACTGGCAGCCAGGGCCTGTTCCCAGGAATGGGTGGAAAGGCCGATGATCTTATCTGGTCCCATGATTTGCCGGGCCATGGTAACCGGCAGGTCATCCTGGCCTAAATGCACACCATCGGCATCAACGGCCAAAGCAATATCCACCCTGTCGTTGACGATAAAGGTGGCTCCATAGCGGTGGGCCAGTTCCTTGAGGGCCAGACCAGCAGCTACCAGCTCGCGGCCGGACAGATTCTTTTCCCGCAGCTGTATCACGGTGGCTCCACCGACCAGGGCAGCTTCCATCACTGCCAGCAATTCCCTGCCCTGAGCCAGATGCTGGCCGCTGATTACATACAGGGATAAATCCAGTTTTTTCATGCACATCCTCCTCCCCTAAGAAATAAGCACCTGACCGGGTCGGTCAGGTGCAGTGTAAGCAAAAAGCGCTGATCTTTTCACCTACCTTCCCTCCGCCGGTATTATCCGTCTCAGGTTCAAAGGGTTAGAACGGTTCATCGCCCGTCCTTCTCAGCCCGGCTCAACGAGCACCCCCAGGTAGTATCACTATTGCTTTTTTTCATTATATACCAGAATCCATTAAGCAGGCAATAGTCTTTTTGCGATCACTAGAACCTGTTGTCCCTGTCTAATCCCGGCAGCATTGGCCTCATCGGTATCGAGATGAAAGTCGGGCAGATAATCCCTGGAAACCCTGACCAGGACGTTATTGAATACCACTTCTTTTTCCCCTTCTGCTAATATCTGCAGGCGATCCCCGTCTTCCAGGCCATGCTGCCGGGCGGTAGCCGGGTCCAGATGCAGGTGGGGTGCGGCCTTGATAACCCCAAAAGGCAGGTCGACAGAACCCCGGGGTCCCACCAGAACGATGCCGGGAGTACCATCCAGATCCCCGGAATCCCGAATGGGTGGATCCAGTCCCAGCTGATAAGCATCGGTGCCGGAGAGTTCCACCTGGTTATAAGGGCGGCAGGGACCTAAAATCCGCACTTCCTCCAGGACACCCTTAGGGCCGACCAGAGTGAGGGTTTCCTGGGCGGCATACTGGCCCGGTTGACTGAGGGGTTTGGCCGGAGTGAGCTGATAGCCGGGGCCAAACAGTTCCTCCAGGTCGCGCTGGGTTAAATGGATATGGCGGGCAGAGATACCGACCGGTACCGGCCAGGGCTCGGGATAGGGCTCCAGATAAGGAGAGATGAAAACAGGGGCGGCTATTTCAGCTGGCAAAATTTCTTCTCTCACCAAGGGATACACCTCCTCCATTGTTAGGTTTAACCGCGCAAGTATCTTGCATACATCTAAAAAAGACTTGTCAGCAGGTATGTACTTGTTATAACATAGTAACTATAAGCTAAAGTCTGTGCAGAAACAGGGGTGGTAAAAATGAAAAAATCCAATCGCGCTATTGTAACGGTATTAGGACAGGACCGGGTAGGTATCATTGCCGGGGTAACGGGAGTTCTGGCTGGCTATAATGTCAATATTCTGGACATTCGGCAAACCATTATGCAGGAATTCTTTACCATGATGATGCTGGTAGACCTGGAAGAGGCCACTATAGATTTTTCTGCCCTGGCGGCGGCCCTGGATGCCAAAGGCCAGGAACTGGGAGTGCAGGTTCGCATTCAGCAGGAAGATATTTTCCGCTATATGCACCGGATTTAAGAAGGGGGACGGCGAACATGCTAACCAACAGAGAAATTCTGGAGACCATCCGGATGGTGCAGGAAGAAAACCTGGATATTCGGACCATTACTATGGGCATCAGTTTGCGGGATTGTGCTCATGAAGACATAAAGGAAGTACGGCGGCGTATTTATGACAAAATCACGACCAGGGCGGCCCGGCTGGTGGCGGTGGGGGAAGAGCTGGAAAGGGAATATGGTATTCCCATTGTTAACAAACGTATTTCCGTTACGCCCATCGCTCTGGTGGGAGAAGCCTGCCGGGCCGATGATTATACGGAACTGGCCCTGGCGCTGGATGAAGCAGCCAGAGAGGTTGGGGTCAATTTTATCGGTGGCTTTTCCGCCCTGGTTCATAAAGGTTTTACCAAAGGGGATATTAACTTGATCAAGTCCATTCCCCGGGCACTGGCCCAGACGGAACTGGTTTGCTCTTCCGTCAATGTCGGGACCACCCGGGCAGGGATCAACATGGATGCTGTTGCCTGGATGGGGCAAATCATCAAAGAAACCGCTCAGCTAACTGCTGACCGGGATGGTCTTGGCTGTGCCAAGCTGGTGGTTTTTTGCAATGCTACTGAGGACAATCCTTTTATGGCCGGCGCCTTCCACGGGATAGGGGAACCGGAAACGGTTATCAATATGGGAGTCAGTGGTCCAGGGGTGGTCCGCAATGTGGTCAGCAAAATGCCTGATGCTGATTTCGGCACCCTGGCCGAGACCATCAAGAAAACTGCTTTCAAAATTACCCGCATGGGTGAGTTGATCGGCCGGGAAGCATCCCGCCGGCTGGGAGTGCCTTTTGGCATTGTGGATCTGTCTCTGGCCCCTACACCGGCCATCGGGGACAGTGTGGCTGATATCCTGGAAGCCATGGGGCTGGAAAGGACAGGTACCCATGGGACCACGGCGGCCCTGGCATTGCTCAATGATGCCGTCAAAAAAGGCGGTGCCATGGCTTCTTCCTATGTTGGTGGACTGAGCGGAGCATTCATCCCGGTCAGTGAGGATGCCGGCATGATCAGGGCGGCAGAAGCCGGGACCCTGACCATTGACAAACTGGAGGCCATGACCTGTGTCTGTTCTGTCGGACTGGACATGATAGCTATTCCAGGAGATACACCGGCGGAAACCATCAGTGCCATTATTGCTGATGAAGCGGCTATCGGCATGATTAACCAGAAGACTACTGCTGTACGGGTTATACCTGTGCCAGGTAAACAGGTAGGGGAAGTGGTGGAGTTTGGCGGTCTCCTGGGCAGGGCTCCCATCATGCCGGTACACCGGGAGAGCAGCGCTGCCTTTGTGGCCCGCGGTGGCCGGATTCCTGCACCGATCAATAGCTTGAAAAATTAATTGCAAATCCTCCCTCTGGCAGGGAGGATTTTTTGATATATTGTCATTAATTTTAAGGCCAGGATAAAATGGTAACCGGGGGTGATGTTTTGTGGAAAGAATAATCAACGGAATTAGGTTACGGCTAATTCAGGGGGATATAACCCAGCAGCATGTGGATGCTATCGTCAATGCCGCCAATAACGCCCTGGCCGGGGGTGGCGGAGTAGATGGTGCTATTCATCGGGCCGGAGGGCCACAAATTATGGCTGAATGCCAGGCCATTCGTACCCAAAGGGGACCTCTGCCCACCGGGGAGGCGGTGATTACCACCGGGGGCAAGCTGCCAGCCAGGTATGTGATCCACACCGTTGGACCCATCTGGCAGGGAGGAAAGGCCGGCGAAGCCCAATTGCTGGCAAAGGCGTATCAGAGCAGTTTGCGTTTGGCCGAAGAAAGGGGGGTCAGCACTATCGCTTTTCCTTCCATCAGCACCGGGGCCTATGGCTATCCTGTGGCGGAGGCGGCACGAGTCGCGCTGGGCACGGTAATCACTTTTCTGGAAAAAGCCACTACCCTTAAGGAAGTGCGGTTTGTCTTATTCAAATCACGGGATTTAGCGACTTACCAGGAGGCTTTGCAGGAACTGCTTCCATGAATTTTTCCCGGTACACGGGGGTAAACTGAGGGCAGAAACGGGGGATGGGCATGACGGAGCGTGAAACCTGGGCCCGGTTGGAGAGAAAAATCGAGGAACTGGGCCTGGCGATGGAAAAGATGAAACTGGCCGAGTATGTAGAACTACTGCGCAAGCCAACCCGCTTGCTTTATCTCAATTTCCTGGCCGGTATTGCCCGGGGGTTTGGTATGGCCATTGGCTTTGCCCTGCTAGGAGCGCTGCTGATTTATATCCTGCGGCGCCTGGCCATCTTAAACCTGCCCCTGATCGGCTCCTTTATTGCTGAACTGGTGAAAATTGTCCAGACCCAGTTACAAATTCGCCCATAGGAGGAAGCGGTATGACCAAGGATGTCTTTGCTGCTATAGCAGAACGGCGGAGTGTACGCCGTTTCAGCGGGGAAGCAGTGGCTGATGCCACCATTACCCGCATTCTGGAGGCAGCTCTGCAGGCCCCCAGTGCCGGCAATCTGCAGCCCTGGAAATTTTACGTGGTCAAAAAGGAGGAGAGCAAAAAGGCCCTGGGAGAGGCAGCCTGGCAACAGGAGTTTATCGCTTCTGCCCCGGTAGTGATAGTGGTCTCAGCACTGCCGGAACTGGTCGCTGCCCATTATGGGCCCCGGGGACGGGACCTTTATGTCATTCAGGACACAGCAGCCGCCATCATGAACCTGTTGCTGGCTGCCCATGCCGTCGGCCTGGGCAGTTGCTGGGTAGGGGCCTTTCTGGAGAAGGAAGTCAGGCGTATAATCGGGGCAGGGGAGGATGAGCTTCCGGTGGCCATTATTCCTCTGGGATATGCTGCGGAGGAATCTGCCAAACCGGCCCGGCGCTCCCTCAATGATTGTGTGGTCATCCTGGACTGAGGAGGCAGTATGATGGACCAGCAGTTTATGCAACAGCAAGCAGAAAGAATCAAGCAAGCGATGGCAGAATGGCAGGAAAGCCTGCGGGATTTACGGGAGGATGGCCTGGGACGTTCCTTCCAGGAAACTACTTCCGAACTCTCCCTCTACGATAATCATCCTGCTGATGTGGCCAGTGAGCTGTATGAACGGGAAAAGGAACTGGGAATCCAGGACAATTTCGAAGTCCTGCTGTCCAAAGGAGAAAGAGCCTTACAGGCAATTGCAGCAGGCAACTACGGCATCTGCGAATTCTGTGGAGCAACCATTCCGCGCGAGCGGCTGGAAGCCATGCCCTGGGCTACTGCCTGTTTACGCTGCCAGCGCCATCAGGAACAGCTGGGCACCAAACGCCATCCCCGCCCCATTGAAGAGGATGTAGTGGTACCGCCCCTGGCCATGCAGAGCCATGATACCAATTTCCGGGAACTGGGCGATGCCGAAGATGAGCAGATGTTTGACGGGGAAGATGCCATGCAGGCTCTCTATCGCTGGAATGAACACAGTGATGCTGCCGGGGCAGGCTCCTATACCGGCGGTCTGGATTTTGACGAAAATGCTGGCTATACCGAAGATGTAGACCATATTCCCTATGACCGGGAAGATGGGGTGATCTGGGGTCAAACTCCCGGAGATGAAGAATAAATTGCTCTTGACGCCAGTGGATTTTCCCCCTTAAGATATTGACTAAGAATAATTTTAGGGGGAAAATTTGTGCAGGAAGTATTGCTGAATGTGATAAAAAGCTCAATCAATGAAATTTTAGCCGGTATGTATGATGCAGTGCGCATAGTTTGTTGTGCCAGCCATGACCAGTATATATTGACTGCTGATGGGGAACTGAAAAAGCAGGAAATCAGCTGTCATGAATTCTGGCAACGCCCTCACCCCTGCCAGAATTGCGTCGGCCAGCGGTCCAAACATTCCTGTGGGCAGGAGGAAAAGGTGGAAATCTATGAAGATAAAATCTTCCTGGTCGTTGCTATGCCCCTGGCCGGAGGCGAGTATGTGCTGGAAATCATCAAGGACATTTCCCATCTGATCGGTGCCAGAAATGAGATCATCCAGCGCTGTGAACAGCTGCGGGAACAGCTGGAGGTGCTGGCTCGCCAGGCTTATGTGGATAGCCTGACGGGCCTGTGGAACCGCCGCTACCTGGAGGAAAAATTTCCTGAGACCCTGAAAAAGGCCGGTCTAATGGGGAAACAGGTTGCCGTTTTGATGGTGGATATTGATCATTTTAAACAAATTAATGATACATATGGTCATAACTTCGGCGACCGGGTCTTAGAACGGGTGGGACAGATTTTACAACAGGGGATTCGCGGCCGGGATGCGGCAGTGCGTTATGGTGGGGAAGAATTTGTCGTTATTCTTTACGATGTGCCGGCGGAAGTAGCAGTGCGCATTGCCGAAAGGATGCGTAACCAGATTGCAGCCGAGGAGTTTCAGTTCTGTGACCGCCAGGTCCGGGTTACTGTCAGTATCGGTCTGGCTTTCAGTCGGGCAGACAAATCAGCTGAGGACTTGCTGGCCAGTGCTGATCGCCGCCTCTATCTGGCCAAACAACAAGGGCGCAACCGGGTGATCTGGACAGAAGCATAAAACAAGCCAGCCCTCCGCTTGCAGAATTTGCGGAGGGCCCATTTTATGCTTCCGAGCGCTGAATTTTATGCCAGTGATAGAGGTAAACCGGAGTGGCAACACCGAATATAGCCAGGGAGCTGATTAATTCTCTAATTCGATAGTAGCGCTGCCGTTCCTGTTCGAGTTGCAGTTCCTCCTTGCTGGCCTGGGTACTGATAGGATCTTTGTAAACTACCGGAGGAGGTTCGGGGTAAACGATATTGACCACTGCATCCACAACCCGGATGGCACCGATCACCATCATCATCAGGGTAGCAAAAGCGACCAGATATAGATAAATGCGGCGAATGTCCCAGTTGCTCGCCATTGAATTCACACTCCCTTCCTCTCTATTATACTATCAAGTAGCGGAGTTGTAAAAGCTATGATAAAATGAGGAGAGCGAAATTTTTTGGAGGGAAGAGAATGTTCTGGAGGCTTTTAGCGGGCTGGCTGGCCTTGGACCAGTTGACCAAATATCTGGTTTTAAATTATCTGCCGGAAGGCAATTCCATCCCAATCTGGCCGGGGGTGTTTCACCTTACCCATGTTTCTAATCCGGGGGCGGCCTTCGGTTTGATGCCCTTTAAGACGGGCCTGTTTTTGCTGGTGGCTCTGGTGGTAGTGGCTGTTGTCTTATTTTACCTGCCCCGGATTGGACGGGAACAGCTCTGGCTGCGGACTGCGCTGGCCTTGCAGGCAGCTGGTGCTATTGGCAATGCCATTGACCGCCTTAGATTTGGTTATGTAGTGGATTTTCTGGACTTTCAGGTTTGGCCTGTGTTCAATGTGGCGGATATCGGCATTACAGTAGGAGTGGGGATGCTGATCTGGCATTTGTGGCAACAGGAGAAAAAGGAGGAAGTATCAGAGCATGAAGGTTAATGAATTCTGGCCTGAAGATGAAGAGGATCTGGAATCTGAGGCTGAAACAGCTGAGGTGGAAGAACGAAGCTGGCAGGTAGAGCGAGAGTGGGCGGGCACCAGGCTGGATTTAGCATTGGCCAGAAAATATGATGATTTGAGTCGCAGTCGCGTACAAACTCTCATTGATGAAGGTCAGGTTCAGGTTAATGGTCAAAAAACAAAAGCCAACTATAAATTAAAAGCTGGAGATGAAGTCAATCTGCAGGTTCCTGCTCCTCGGCCCCTGACGGTAGAGCCGGAGCCCATTCCCCTGGAGGTGGTCTATGAGGACCAGGATGTAATTGTTATCAATAAACCCAGGGGCCTGGTGGTACATCCGGCGGTAGGTCACTGGACGGGGACACTGGTCAATGCCTTGCTCTGGCATTGCAAGGACCTGTCAGGTATCAATGGCCAGCTGCGGCCGGGGATTGTCCACCGTCTGGACCGGGATACTTCCGGCCTTCTGATGGTGGCCAAAAATGACTGGGCCCACCAGCAGTTGGCCCTTCAGATCAAGGAACGTTCAGTCAACCGCCGCTATCTGGCTTTAGTTCATGGTAATATCACAGAGCCAGCGGGAATAGTGGATGCACCTATCGGCCGGGATCCTAAAGACCGGCAACGCATGGCAGTTAACGTCAAAAACGGGAAACCTGCACTTACCCGGTACTGGGTGAAAGAGCGCTTTGGTGACTATACCCTGTTGGAATGTAAACTGGAAACAGGTCGCACCCACCAAATTCGGGTACACATGGCCTATCTGGGCTTTCCGGTAGTAGGGGACCCCAAGTATGGCCCCCAAAAAGCCCATTTTGGCCTGGCAGGGCAAATGCTCCATGCTTACCTGCTGGGGTTTAAACATCCGCGAACAGGGGAATATCTGGAATTTACTGCTCCACTTCCGGCAGAGATGGAGGACGTACTGGCACAATTGCGAAGGAGGTATGCAGCAGCTTCAGAAAACTAGACTATAATTATGGGACTATTATCCATTGGAGAAGCAGCAAAGTCCGGCAGGGTTTCGGGGAGCTGATCAGGAATGCCAAAGAAACACGAGAAGAACAAATTTAGCATAACTGTGTGCGGGGAGTTTTTTCCGGAGATTTACCCGACTCACCGGTCTTCAAAGTGGAGCCGGGGCGAAGAAGACCCGCTGACTACGGAGATGCGTCTCTTCTGTGCCTGTATGCGGTGGGCCTTTAACCGGCTCCTGGAAGGTGCTTCCCGCCATGAAATCAAGAA